>JAUWOI010000038.1 GCA_030612185.1 Anaerolineae bacterium | reverse complement strand
CGCCTGCCGCTGGCGCTGGAGAATGCGCTGCACCGCTTTCGCGCCGAGGCCGCCCGCCGCGTTCACCCGCTGCGCGTTCTCTACGCCGAGCACAATGCCAGCGACGTTGACCTGACGCGCCGCCACCTGGCGCGCCACGCGCCGCACATCCACCTGGACGTGGTGCACAGCGCCCCTGAGGTTTTCCAGCGCCTGGCGGAAAAAGACCGCTACGACCTGCTCCTGCTGGATTACCATCTGCCGGGCATGAACGGGTTGGAGGTGCTAAAGGAACTTGACCAGGTGCACAGGCTCGACCTGCCGGTGGTGCTGGTCACCGGCCGGGGCGGCGAAGAGGTGGCGGTGCAGGCGCTCAAGTTGGGCGCGGCCGATTACGTGGTCAAGTCGCCCGGCTATCTCTATCGCCTGCCGTCGGTGCTGGAGAACGCCTTCTACCGCGTCCAACTGGCCCGTGAGCAGGCGGCGCTGCGGGAGAGCGAGGAGAGATTAAGTGCTTTCATGGACTCGGCGCCCGACTGTTTTACGCTTTTCGATTCAGAACTGAACTTTGTTGACGTCAATGATGCTGCATTGGAATTTTTTCCAACTGGGACCAAGAAAGAGGACCTAATAGGAAAGAACATCCTGTACGTCGTGCCTGGCCTTGAGGAAACGGGTAGATATGACAGTTATCTGGAAGTCATAAAGACCGGAAAGCCGTTCTACGTTGAAGACGTTGTTCCCCATCCCAAGTTTGGAGATAGGCGCTTGACCGTGAGGGCTTTCAAAGTAGATGAGGGCCTTGGGCTTATTGTCACAGACATCACCGAGCGTAAACGGGCGGAGGAAGCGGTGCGGAAGAGCGAGCAACGGTACCGCAGTCTGTTCGAGGGCCTACCCGTGGGACTCTACCGCATGACACCGCAAGGGCTCATCCTCCATGCCAACCCCGCCCTGGTACAGATGCTGGGCTATCCAGACCGGCGGGCGCTGATGGCGGTCAACGCGCTCGATCTGTACGTGAACCCCGAGGATCTCGAGCGCCAGCAAGCACTGCTGGAGCGGGAAGGGATCGTGCGTGATTTCGAAATGCAGTTTCGCCGGTATGATGGCACGGTCATCTGGGTACGGAGTACGGTGCATGCCATCCGTAGTGACAGGAGAGATGTGTTCTATTACGAGGGCAGCCTGGAGGATATCACCGAGCGCAAGCGGGCGGAGGATGCACTGCGCCGCCGAGCCGAAGAGCTGGGGGCGCTCCAGGCAATTGTGCTCGACATCACCGTTCCGCACGATTTGCCCACACTGCTCCAGACCATCGTCGAGCGGGCAGCGCGGCTGCTGAATGCTCTAGGCGGCGGGCTGTACCTATGCGATCCGTCACAAGAGTAATCCCGCTGTGTGGTGAGTTACAACACCCCACGTGATTTCACCGGGATAGTGCTCAAGTACGGGGAGGGCGCGGCTGGCACCGTGGCCCGGACAGGGGAACCGCTGATCATTGACGATTACCGTACCTGGGGTAAACGGGCCGCTGTCTACGATGAGGAGCAGCCTTTCACTGCCATGCTCAGCGCACCGATGATCTGGCAGGGCCAAGTGACAGGGGTGATTCACGTTCTGGACGATGTGGAAAGCCGGCGCTTCACGCAGGCTGACCTGGAATTACTGACCTTGTTCGCCAGCCACGCGGCCGTCGCTGTCGAGAATGCCCGGTTGTATGAACAGTCTCAGAAAGAAATCGCCGAGCGCAAGCGGGCAGAGGAGGAACGGGCGCGTCTGCTCGCGCAAATCCAGGAACAGGCCCAACGGGTGCGACAGATCATAGACACGGTGCCAGAAGGGGTACTCTTGCTGGATGCCGATGGGCAGGTCATCCTGGTCAACCCGGTGGCAGAGAAGGACCTGGTCGCCTTGGCCGGTGCTCGCGTGGGCGATACGCTCACCCACCTGGGCGACCGGCCGCTGGTGGAACTGCTGACCTCGCCTCCCAAGGGACTGTGGCACGAGGTGGCGACGGACGACAGAATTTTCGAACTCATCGCCCGGCCCGTCGAAACCGGCTCTACGCCCGGTGAACCACCGCCCGCGACAAAGATGAAGGTTGCTGAAACAGTGTCTGGCTCCGCAACAGCGGCTGGCGAAATCCAAAATCAAAAATCCGAAATCCGAAATCGAGCGGGTTGGGTACTGGTCATCCGGGACGTGACCCGTGAGCGGGAGATCCAACAGCGTGCCCAGCAGCGGGAACGATTGGCAACGGTCGGACAACTAGCCGCCGGCATCGCCCACGACTTCAATAACATCATGGCCACCATCGTCCTGTATGCCCAGATGTTATCGCAGACGGAGAACCTGACCCCCCGGGGCCACGAGCGATTGGCCACGGTCAACCAGCAGGCGATGCACGCGACCAACCTGACCCAGCAGATCCTGGACTTCAGCCGGCGCGCGGTGCTCGAACGGCGACCTCTGAACTTGTTACCGCTCTTGAAAGAGCAGATCAAACTACTGGAGCGCACTCTGCCGGAGAACATCAAGATCGCCCTGGCCTACGGGCCGGATGAGTACACGGTCAACGCCGACCCGACGCGGGTGCAGCAGGCGATGATGAACCTGGCACTGAACGCGCGGGACGCGATGCCGGAGGGAGGAGACTTGCGTTTCGGGTTGGAGCGGATACAGGTTCAGCCCGGCGAGTCGCCGCCCCTGCCGGAGATGAAGGCGGGCGAATGGGTGCAGGTGACGGTTTTGGACACCGGGAGCGGCATCCCGCCCGATATACTGCCGCGCGTCTTCGATCCCTTCTTCACCACCAAAGCGCCTGGAGAAGGCAGCGGGCTGGGGCTGGCCCAGGTGCACGGCATCGTGAAGCAGCACGAGGGTGAGATTGACGTGCAGAGTCCTTCGACGGAGTTTATCCCGAGCGAGGCCGAGGGGCTCAGGACAGGCCAGGTAGGCCAGGGGACGACCTTCACCATCTACCTGCCGGCCCTGCCGGTGCATCCGGCGGAAGCGCCAACCCTGGAAATGGAGGCTCTTGCTAAAGGGAAAGGAGAGACCATCCTGGTGGTGGAAGACAACGCGCCCACGCGGCAGGCGCTGGTGGATAGCCTGGAACTGCTGAACTACCGTCCGCTGGCGGCGGCGGGCGGACGGGAGGCATTGGAGATCCTGGAGAGACAGGCTTCGGAAGCCTCGAGTCCTGAAATCGTGCTGGTGCTGAGCGACGTGGTGATGCCGGGGATGGGCGGCGTCGCGCTGTTCCACACCTTGAGGCAGAGGAATCTGGCGGTGAAGGTTGTGCTGCTGACCGGCCATCCGTTGGAGGAGGAGATGGAGAGGCTGCGAACGCAGGGGCTGAGCGATTGGCTGCCCAAGCCCCCGAGCCTGGAGCAACTGGCTCAGGTGGTAGCCCGGGCGCTGAACCTTTGACCTCATCCCAGACTTAAATCCCTGTTCAGGGAGGGTTTGTTATGCCCTTGAAGAATTCTTCCAAAAGTGGGAAACGGTCCCTGCTATGGCAGCAGGTGCTCATTGTCACCATCACACTCACCGTGGTCGCGGTGGTCATCTTACTCGGTCGCCAGATCTATCGTGAGACGAGGGAGAGGGCCACAGAGCAGTTCAACCAGCAGCAGTTGATCCTGGCCCGTGCGGCGGCCGCCGGCATCGAAGCCTACTACAAGGAACTAAGCAACGCCATGTCGTCGCTGGCGAATCTGCCCAACATCCAGCACATGGCCTCTGAAAGCCTGACGTGCATCCAGCATACATATTGGGGCTTCCCACCGAGAACCTCAATCCGGCTGTTAGACAATGATGGCATTCTGCGCTTCATTTACCCCCTTGATGGCTGGCGAGGAGAACTGATTGGCAGGAACTACGGTGAGGAGGCCTACTTTCAAGAGACCAGGGAAACCGGGCGTATCAGCGTCTCCGGGTTGATTGTCAACGAACAGGGGGAGACACGGATCAGAATTGCCGTTCCGGTCTATCTGACCTACAAGACAGAGACCGTAAGATTGGGAGATGAGAGCGGTATTATCGCCACGCCCATTTACCCGGACGAGCCAGAAGCGGGCAGGTTTCAAGGGGTTCTGGTCGGCTCGCTTGATCCGCACATCATTGCTCAGGGCTTTGTCTCCCCTATCGTATCGGGCAAGACCGGCTACGCCTGGCTGTTGAACGGGGAGGGCATCTTCATCGCGCATCACGAGGAGGGATTTACTGGACGGAACGGATTCGAGGTGCGGGCCGAGAGGAACCCTGACATCTCCTACGAAGCCATTGAGCAAATCCAGCACCGGATGATGGCCGGAGAGGAAGGGGTAGGCCGTTACATTTCTGGCTGGCACCGGGGGCAGAAGGGAGAGACTGAAAAACTGGTCGCCTACACGCCTGTGCACATCAATGGCAACACCTGGTCCGTGGCTGTATGCGCTCCGGTGAGTGAAGCAGAAGAAGTCATTCAGATGACCAAACGGACTGAACAGTACACATTGGCCTTTGTGATCCTGGCGCTGATGGCAGGTGGGCTTGCCCTTTTCACGACCTCTTATCGCTGGTCACGTTCCCTGGAGCAGGAGGTAGGTAGGCGGACGAGGGAACTGAGAGAGACCAGCGACTATCTAAGCAACCTGATCCGGTATGCCAACGCACCCATCATTGTCTGGAACCCGGACAGGCAAGTCACCATTTTCAACGAGGCCTTTGAAAAGATGAGCGGCCGGACGGAGGCGGAAATGATGGACCAGCCGCTGGACGTGCTGTTCCCCGAAGAAAGTCTCTCTGATGCCCTGTATAAGATCGAAGGCGCTTCAAAGGGAGAATACTGGGGAACCGTAGAGATTCCGATTCTGCGCCAGGACGGCGAGATACGCCTGGGACTGTGGAACTCGGCCAATATCTATGGCGAGGATGGCAAAACACTGATCGCCACCGTCGCCCAGGGACAGGACATCACCGCGCGCAAGCGGGCGGAGGAGGCGCTGCGGGAATCAGAGATACGCTATTGTACAACGATTGATGCTATGGGCGATGCGATACATCTCGTTGGTCCCGACCTGCGGTTTACGCTGGTCAACTCAGCCCACCGACAATGGGCTAAGGAACTCGGCTCAGGTACGCCGGACTACATCGGTCAGACCATATTTGAGGTTTTTCCCTCCCCGCCGGACGGGCTTCGTGACAAACTTCGCGATGAATATGACCGGGTATTCCGCACCGGCGAAACACTTATCACCGAGGAAAGCACGACGATCGGGGGCAAGGAACTTGTCACCGAAACACGAAAGATACCCATCTTTGAGAAGGAAAGGGTCATCCATGTCGTCACCGTCATGCGGGACATCACCAAGCGCAAGCGGGCGGAGGAGGCGCTGCGGGAGAGTGAGGCACAAAAGCAGGCCTTGCTTGACGCTTCTCCTGATATGATAATGCAGATTGACACGAATATGAAGATTCTATGGGCAAATAGAACAGCCCTTGATATGAATCTTGATGCAGTAGGACAAACTTGTCATAAAGCCTTTCCGGGCATGAATGAACCCTGTGAAGGCTGTCCGTGTAAAAAAGCCATCAATACAGGACAAATTGAGATGGGTGTCCAGTATCAACCTGCGGTAGTGGGGGTACAGGGTGAAAGCTATTGGGAAGACATTGGAGTGCCTCTAATGGATAGTGATGGCAAGGTTGTTGGCGTTATTGAGATTGCCAGAAACGTCACCGAGCGGGTGCTGGCGGAGGAGGCGCTGCATCGCTCGCTGGAGAGGACCTCACGCGGCCAGCGCTTGCTGCTGGCGCTCAGCCAGGCCGCCCAGGCCGTGCAGCGCGCCCGCACGCCCGACGAGGTCTACCAAACGGTCGGGGGCGAGGTAGCCCGGCTGGACTACCAGGTCGCGATCTTCACCTTGACCGATGACCGGGCACACCTGACCGTCCGTCACCTGACTGTCGGGCCTGCCGTGCTGCGGGCGGCTAGGAGACTGACCGGTCTCCCGGCGCAGGACTACCGCTTCCCGCTCGTGCCGGGCGGCTTCTTCGCGCGCATCATCGCCGCGGGAGAGACAACCTTTGTTGAGCGGATCACTGAAATCGTAGCCGAGGCGCTGCCTGGGCCGGTGCGCCCGCTGGCCAGCCGGCTGGCGGCCCTGCTAGGGATGGAACGAAGCATCCTCTCGCCGCTGACGGTCGGCGGCGAGAGACACGGCCTGCTGGCCGTCGTCGGCGCTGACCTGACCGAGGCCGACGTGCCGGCCATCACCGCCTTTGCCACTCAGGCGGCCACCGCCATCGAGAACGCCTGGCTGTTCGAGAAGGTGCGCGCCGGGCGTGAGCAGTTACGCGATCTGACCAGTTATCTGCAAACTGCGCGTGAGGAAGAGCGCGCCTACATCGCGCGTGAAATCCACGACGATTTCGGCCAATCGTTGACGGCGTTGAAAATGGACCTGGCCTGGTTGACCAAACGCCTGGCAGATCGTCCTCGCCTGACGGAAAAGGCCAGCACCATGTCGGACCTGATTGACTCTACGATCCAGACGGTGCGGCGTGTGGCCACCCAACTACGGCCGGGATTACTGGACGATCTGGGGCTGGCCGCAGCGATTGAATGGCAGGCCCAGGAGTTGGCCGAACGAACGGGAATTAACTGTGAACTGTATCTCGGCGACGAGGATATCGTACTCGATCGCGATCTGGCCACTGCCATTTTTCGTATCTTTCAGGAAACGCTGACCAACGTCGCCCGGCATGCCGAAGCAACCGAGGTGCAGGTCGAACTGGAGGATGGGACCGACGAGTTAGTGTTAATCGTCCGTGATAACGGTAAAGGCATAACCCCAGGCCAGATCTCCGATCCCCATTCACTGGGCCTGATCGGTATGCGGGAACGCGCCCGATCCTGGGACGGCGACGTCACATTCCAGTCCATTCCAGGGCAAGGGACGACCGTCACTGTGAGAATGCCGCGGCCGAACTAAGATAAGACCACCGAGGTCTTGTGGAGACCTCGGTGGTCTGGTTAAGAGGAGGGTTGGAAATGATCAGGGTGTTTGTTGCCGATGACCACGCCGTGGTGCGGCGGGGAGTGCGGCAGATTCTGGAGGACGCTTCCGGTATGATCGCGGCCGGTGAAGCCAGCACCGGGCGCGAGGTGCTGCAGGCAGTGCGTCAACACGACTACGACGTGCTCGTGCTCGACATTGCTATGCCAGACGTCAATGGATTGGAGGTCTTGAGCCAACTGCGGACTCTCAAACCCGATCTGCGCGTCCTGATCCTCAGTATGTATCCTGAGAGACAGTATGCGGTGCGGGCCTTGAAGGCCGGCGCGGCTGGATACCTGACCAAAGAGAGCGCGCCCGACGAGTTGGTCGCCGCGATTCGTAAGGTGGCGTCAGGCGGGAAATACGTCACTCAATCGCTGGCTGAAACGCTCGCCACCGCATTGGCGAGTGAACTCGGAAAGGAACCACACGAGACCCTCTCGGCTCGCGAATACCAGGTGATGCGGTTGCTGGCCGCCGGAAAAACCGTCACCGATATTGCCACTGAACTGTCGCTCAGCGTCAAGACCATTAGCACCTATCGTACCCGCATTCTCGAAAAGTTGGACTTGAGGAACACCGCTGAAATCATGCGCTATGCCTTCGAACATGGGCTGGCCGAATAACCGCCAAGTGTAGAAACCAGGTTTTTCCGAAAAACCTGGTTTCTTTCCTGTTAAGCGCCGATCCCCATCGGCGCTTTTTTGTTGCCGCACCCATGGACAAGTTCCCTTGCAGACCCGCCCCTGAGGACAGGGGCTGAGAGCGTTGGCCAGCACCGGCTCTTCAGGCCGGTGCGAACACTGTCTGTAGGACAAACACCGACATGGTGTCGAGAGAAAGTCCTACAGAAAATCGTGGCCTACGCCGATACATCAAAAGGTTACCATCTGCTATACTGAACTTGGGCATAACTGCCCAGGCTACCTTCCTGGAAGCAAAAACTGGCCCTCCAACGAGCCAGAATCTGCCGCATGGCCAGCATCTTGGCCGAACTCGTCACGTTGAAGCCTCCGGGAAGGTGAACCTGATACTGCCAGTTGTTTGCCAGGGTGAAGGAGGAACGATCTTGAAGGTGCTCATCGCGGATGATTCAAGTCTGGTGCGCGAACGTCTGGCTGCGCTGGTCTCCGACCTCAAAGGGGTTGAACTGGTCGGACAGGCTGGAGACGCTTATGAAGCGCTTGAGGCCATACAACGATTGAGGCCGGACGTCGTGATTCTTGATATTCGTATGCCTGGGGGCAACGGCATCCAGATGCTTGAGGCGATCAAAAAGGGCGCTGCGACCCCGGTGGTTATCATGCTGGCGGCGTTTCCTTACCCGCAATATCGCAAGAAGTGCCTGGAAGTGGGGGCGGATTATTTTTTCGACAAATCCACCGAATTCGACCGCGTCGTCCAGGTGATCAAGAGGATGCGGGATCTAAACACTGGCAAATCTGCTCGTAGTAACGACTGAAGTCGTTCAAAGTGCAGCCAGAGCGACTGAAGTCGCCACTACGATCCCCATATTCGGGACTGAAATAGGAAAGGTTCAGAATGAAAGACGAAGAGAAGACCAAAGAGCAACTTATCAATGAATTGGTAGATTTGCGCCAACGGGTCGCCGAACTAAAAGCGCCAGGAACCAAAGACAAGCGGGCGGAGCAAGCGTTTCCGGAGAAGAGAATATGGCTACCCATGGCCAGTTTGTTCGTCCTGCTGTGCATTTTGGTATGGCTGGATGAGATCGTGGACCTCCCCCGCCTTCTGCTGGGCGCGCCATCCACTCCCTTTAACTGGCAAGAGGCGATCCTCGAAATGACCCTGATCGCTGCCGTCGGTGTCTTCGCGGTGTCGAATCTTGTCCAGGTCACCAGGCGCAAGCGGGCAGAGGAGGCACTGCGGGAAACTAGCGACTACCTGGAACAACTGCTCGACTACGCGAATGCTCCTATCATCGTCTGGGACACAGAGTTCAAGATCGCCCGGTTCAATCATGCCTTCGAGCGTCTTACAGGTTATGCAGCCGATCAGGTCATCGGCCAGGAACTGCACGTGCTTTTCCCCGACACAAGCCGAGACGAATCGCTGAACAAGATCGAACGAACCTCGAGCGGTGAATACTGGGAGTCGGTGGAGATTCCAATTCTTCGCCAGGATGGAGACATCCGCTTGGCACTCTGGAATTCAGCAAATATCTATGCTGAGGATGGCACAACTCTGATCGCTACTGTTGCCCAGGGACAGGACATCACCGAGCGCAAGCGGGCGGAGGAGGCGCTGCGAGAAAGCGAGGAGCAGTTGCGGACCTTGCTTGACGCTATGCCGGACTTTGTTTGCTTCAAGGATGGAGAGGGACGGTGGCTTGAGGTCAATGGTGCCAGCATCCGCCTCTTCCAACTCGAGGGTGTGAACTACCGGGGAAAGAATGATTCTGAACTGGCTGAACTCAGCAGTCTTCTTCGAGATACATTCCTTACGTGCAAAGAAACCGATGCAAGAACGTGGGAGAAGCGCAGTCTTTCTCGCGGAGAAGAGATGATCCCTCATCCCGACGGTACGGTCCGGGTCTACGATGTGATCAAAGTACCCGTATTTTTTCCAGATGGCGAGCGGAAAGGAATTGTCGTCCTGGGACGCGACGTCACTGAGCGCCAGCAGGCGGAGGAGGAACAAGAACGCTTGCTGGCGAAAATCCAGGAGCAAGCCCAACAGGTGCAGCAGATCATAGACACGGTGCCAGAAGGAGTGCTCTTGCTGAACGCCGATGGGCAGGTCGCCCTGGCCAACCCGCTGGGCCGGAAAGACCTGGCCGCGCTGGCCAACGCGAGCGTGGGGGACACCCTCACTCACCTGGGTGGCCGCCCGCTGGCCGAACTGCTCACCCCGCCTTACCAGGGCTTTTGGCACGAAGTGGCGTTGGAAGGCCCCCCACCACGGGTATTCGAGATCATTGCCAAGCCCATCGAAATCGGCCCCTCGCCCGATAGGTGGGTGATGGTCATCCGGGACATGACCCGGGAGCGCGAATTTCAGCGGCACAGCCAGCAACAAGCACGCCTGGCCACCGTGGGCCAACTGGCCGCCGGCATCGCCCACGACTTCAACAACATCATGGCGACGATCATCTTGTACGCCCAGATATTGTCGCAGACGGAGGGGCTGTCCCCCCGGAGCCGCGAGCGGTTGGCCACGATCAACCAGCAGGCCAGGCACGCGACCAACCTGATCCAGCAGATCCTGGACTTCAGCCGGCGCGCGGTGCTCGAACGACAACCCATGAGTTTGTTACCGCTCTTGAAAGAGCATGTCAAACTGCTGGAGCGCACCTTGCCGGAGAACATTGAGATCGTCCTGGCCTACGGTCCAGACGAGTACACGGTCAACGCCGACCCGACACGGGTGCAGCAGATGGTGATGAACCTGGTCATGAACGCGCGAGATGCGATGCCGGCTGGAGGAGACTTGCGTTTCGGATTGGAGCGGATACAGGTTCAGCCCGGCGAGTCGCCGCCCCTGCCGGAGATGGAACCGGGCGAATGGGTGCAGGTGACGGTTTCGGACACCGGGACCGGCATCCCGCCCGACGTGCTGCCGCGCATCTTCGATCCTTTCTTCACCACCACACCGCCCGGAGAAGGCAGCGGGGTGGGGCTGGCCCAGGTGCACGGCATCGTGAAGCAGCACGAGGGTGAGATTGGCGTACAGAGCCCTTCGACAGGCTCACCGCCACGAGTACTCGCGGTGGCAGGGCAGGCTCCTTCGACGGAGTTTATCCCGAGCGAGGCCGAGAGGCTCAGGCCAGGCCAGATGGGCCATGGGACGACTTTTACCATCTACCTGCCAGCCCTGCCGGTGCATCCAGTGGAAGCACCCACCCTGGAACCGCCAGCCCTTACCAAAGGCCAGGGGGAGACCATCCTGGTGGTAGAGGACGACGCGTCCACGCGGCAGGCGCTGGTGGAGAGCCTGGAACTGCTGAACTACCGTCCGCTGGCTGCGGCGGACGGTCGGGAGGCATTGGATATCCTGGAGAGACAGACTTCGGAAGTCTCAAATCCTGAAGTCGCGTTGGTGCTGAGCGACGTGGTGATGCCGGGGATGGGCGGTATCGCGTTGTTCCACGCCCTGAGGCAGATGGGTATGATGGTGAAGGTCGTGCTGACAACCGGCCATCCGTTGGAGAAGGAGATGGAGAGGCTGCGAATGCAGGGGCTGAGCGATTGGCTGCCCAAGCCCTCGAACCTGGAGCAACTGTCTCAGGTACTGGCGCGGGCGCTGGAGGAAGGATAAACAAGTGCGTTGCACCTTTGACATAGCCTCACTAATCTGATAGAATGTCACTCCGATGGGATGCTCACGGAGAGACGCTCTGGAGTCAAATACCACAAGCGCATCGTCCGCCGCGCTGGCGGGTTATCATATACGAGTCCGTGGGTTTGTAGTGGCGACTTCAGTCGCTCACTCCTCACCATGGACGACTGAAGTCGTCACTACGAATATATTACCGAATACATTGCCGGTCCAATACGGGTGTCATCATACGCCATCAATTAGGAGGAACATTCTATGAAACGAGCCGTCAGCATCAGCCTGGGGAGTTCTACGCGCGATAAGAAGGTCACCATCACGCTCTTCAATGAAGAGATCACCATCGAGCGCATAGGCACCGACGGCGACGTCGAGAAGGCCATCCAACTATACCACGAACTGGATGGCAAGGTGGATGCCTTCGGCGTGGGAGGCATTGACCTGGGCGTGACCTTCGCCGGCCGCCACTATCCACTCTACGATGCCTTGAAACTCGTCGCTGGAGTCAAGCAGACCCCATTCGTGGATGGCGGCGGGCTCAAGCTGACCCTGGAGCGCACCGTTGCCCAGTTTATCGAACAGGAGATCGGAGACGATGTTCAGCCCAAACGAGCACTCATCACTATGGGAGTAGACCGCTACGGCAGCGCTCTCTCCTTCGTTGAGGCAGGCTACGAGATCATCTTCGGCGACCTGGGGTTTGGTTTGGGTATACCTATCCCGATCCGCTCGCTGCGCGGATTACACATCGTAGGCCACATTCTCATGCCAATCGCCGGCCGGCTGCCGCTAGAGTTTCTCTACCCCACCGGCGAGAAGCAGGAGGAAATCGTACCTAAGTTCGGCAAGTGGTACGCCTGGGCCACCGTCATCTGCGGCGATTGCCTCTACATCAAGCGCCACATGCCCGAACGGCTCGACGGTAAGGTCATTGTTACCAACACCACCACCCCCGCCGACGTCGAGGCCTTCCGCCAACGCGGGGTGCGCTACCTGGTCACCGCCACCCCGCGACTGGAGGGACGCTCCTTCGGCACCAACATGATGGAGGCTGCCCTGGTCGCTGTCGCGGATAAGGGGCGACCGCTCACCACCGCCGAACTCAATGAGCTGCTGAAGCGGCTCGACTTTAAACCTACGCTCCAACGGTTAAACGAGTGAAACGAGGAAATGAGTAGGAGGATGAAATGGATGGACAACTATCGGTCATAGCCATCGTCACTGCCGGTTGGAGCCCCAGCGAGGATGATCCACTGGCGAAGTACACCCAGGGTAAACCAAAGGCCCTCATCCCCATCGCCGGCAAACCGATGATCGCCCACGTGGTAGACGCTCTGGCCGGATCCCGCTACATCCAGCACATCGTCGTCGTCGCGCTCGACCCCGCTGCCGAGACACAGTGCTCGGTGGCCGTCGAGTACGTGCCCGACGCGGGCGGGATTCTCGCCAATGCCGAGGCCGGTCTCCAATACGCGCTGGACTACTATCCCGACTTGGACGCGGTACTCCTCAGTAGTTCCGACGTGCCCACCATCACCCCGGCCATTGTGGACGACTTCATCGAAGAATGTTTCCGCACCGACCACGACCTGTACTACAGCATCGTCGAGCGCTCGGTGATGGAAGCGCGCTTCCCCGGATCGCGCCGCAGTTACATTCACCTGCGCGAGGGGGATTTCGCTGGCGGTGACCTTTTTCTAATCCGCTCCGGCATGGTACTCAGCCAGCGGGATTTGTGGCAGAGATTGACCGGGGCGCGGAAGAACGCTCTACAGCAGGTCCGTATGATCGGACTGTGGCCCCTCCTCAAACTCGTCGCCCGCCGCCTCTCCCTGGCCGAGGCCGAACGACGTGGCAGCAAAGCACTCAATATGCGCGGCCGGGTGGTCCCCTTCCCCTACGCCGAGGTGGGGATGGATGTGGATAAGCCCTTCCAGTTGGAAATCGTGCGCGCCGAACTTGAGGCACGCGCCGCCAGAACTGCGTAGGAGATGGCCCACCTGCAGCGTCTCCTCGCCCTTGATCGGCAATACTCAGCGCGTCTCGCCATCCCACGCGAGGCGCGCTTTTCGCGTCTGCTGACGCTCGTCGTCGCTCACAGCGGCGACAGCCCGCTCTGGCTGACCGGCGCTGCCGTGGCGCTCGTATGGGGAGGTGTAGCCTGGCGCAACTTCGGATGGCGCGTGCTGATCGGGACGCTGGTCGCCGGCACGGCCACCACCGCCCTCAAATGGATCTTCCGCCGCCAGCGCCCGCCGGGCGAAGGGCTGGGTTTCTATACGCAGTTTGACCGCCATTCCTTCCCTTCCGGTCACGCCGGTCGCTGCGCCTGTCTAGTCGTGCTGCTGGCCCCACCCCTACCACTCTGGAGCACGACGTTGTTCGCACTATGGGCCGGACTGGTCGGGCTGGCCCGCGTCGCGCTCCAGGTCCATTTCCTCTCAGACATTGTCGGCGGATGGGCAGCCGGTCTGCTGGTCGGTCTCGCGCTGCTGGCAACGCTAGGGGGTTCGTAGTGGCAACTTCAGTCGATTGTTCCCCACTATGGACACGACTGAAGTCGTCACTACGAAAAAATGTCCCCTAAACGGATTTGGCACTGTTAGCCAATTCTTACCCGCGTGCAGCGCGGTTTTGGGAGGCAGCATGCACCCACTCAGGCACCTCTTGTCAGATGCTGCCCCCATATCTTGGGGTTATCACTCCCGCAAACAGAAAGGATAGGGGGAACACGGCACACCGTTCGTTAGCCAGGCACTCTCCATAACTTACCTTAAAACACTATCTCTTTTAAGTTCGCTACGGCCAAAAACGGTTGCCAAGTACTCACTCCTTTGGTAGAATAGAGCCACGCTTCAGGGTGGGATAGATGACCACCGTGCGGGGAGGCTCTACCTCAAACAGCCACTTCGGCTGGCAATGTGAAAGGGCCCGGCAGTCCCATACGGGTTGAGGAATCCACTTTTCCGATTCCACGTCGCTTCTCGCCGCCAATCAGTCTTTGTCCACATAACCTACAATGAAATCTGACCACATCTGGTCGGCCGCACTCGGCGAACTTCAACTTCAGATGACACAGGCCACCTTCGACACCTGGTTGCGCGATTCCAGGTTGCTGAAATACGAAGATGGCACCTTCGTCGTCGCTGTCAAGAGTGGGTATGCCAAGGACTGGCTGGAGCACCGACTGCTCGCCATCATCAAACGAACCCTCGCCCGGCTGACCAGTCGAACCGTCGAAGTCCAATTCGTCGTGTGGAGCGAGGAGGACCAGAAGCAGGACGATGTTTCCTTGCTCAACCTGCCCACGCCAGCCCCAGCGCCGGCTGTAGAGACGCGGTCACCGCGTCCCTACTCCTCTCCCGCGAGCCTGAATCCACGCTATATCTTCGACAGTTTTGTGGTGGGGCCAGGTAACCGGTTGGCCCACGCAGCCTCTATGGCCGTGACCGAGAATCCCGCCGCTGCCTACAACCCACTCTTTATCTACGGAGGAGTGGGCCTGGGTAAGACACACCTCCTGCACGCCATCGGGCACACCTGCCAGGCGCAGGGGTTGCACGTACTCTACATCTCGTCCGAGGAGTTCACCAACGACCTTATTGAAGCCATCCGCTCCCACACCACCGACTCATTCCGCGAAAAGTATCGCACCGCCGACGTCCTGCTCGTGGACGATGTTCAGTTCATCGCTGGCAAGGAAAGTACCCAGGAAGAATTTTTCCACACCTTCAACACGCTCCACGACGCTGTGAAACAAATCGTCATCTCTTCGGACCGGGCACCGAAGGCGATGATCACGCTGGAAGAGCGGCTGTGCTCCCGCTTCGAGTGGGGATTGATCGCCGACATTCAGCCGCCTGACCTGGAGACACGCATCGCCATCTTGCGCTCCAAATCTGCCACCTGTAGTATATCGGTCCCCGACGAGATTCTCGTCCTCATCGCCAGCCAGATACAGAGCAACATCCGCGAACTCGAAGGCGCACTCACCCGCGTTCTGGCTCTATCCCAACTCACTCATCAACCACTCACACTAGAAGTCACCGAGGCAGCCCTGAGCAATCTGCTCCCCCAACGTAGCAAACTGACCCCAGATCAGATCGTGGAGGCAGTGGCCCGACACTTCAGTGTTGAAATTGGCGCACTCCAGGGACGCAGCCGCAGCCGAGCCATCGCACGTCCACGCCAGATCGCAATGTACCTCATCCGAAAGGAGACCGGGGCATCACTACCCCAGATCGGAGCAATATTGGGCGGGCGTGATCATACCACCATCCTCTACGGCTGCGAACGTATCGCCGATATGATCGAGGAAGACACGGATATTCGACGTCAGGTCACCACGCTACGCCAGCGTCTCTACAACAACGGCAATTGATCTCTGACCATCTCTCTTTCCACACCTCCCCTGTCAATATCCACACCCGCCAGCCCTTGGCCTCTATGCTCTCACTTCCCCCACATCTGGGGGACGCCATGCGCCTGATGCCCCTCTCATAGCACTCCGCTTGTGGATAACTGCCTGTTTTCTGTGGATAACAGATGCGGTATGGGGATAACTCGGCCCGCATGAATACAGTGATATCTTCACGCGCACGGAGCGGGTGGCTGTTTGGCCACCCGCTCCGTGCATACAACCTCATCTCCCTCACTGTCCACAATCAATTGTGGATAACGTGTTTCGCGTGCCGCGCGCCGGGTGTGGGGGGGGGGGGGGGGGCGGGGGGGGGCGGGGGGGGGGGGGCGGGGCGG
>JAUWOI010000416.1 GCA_030612185.1 Anaerolineae bacterium | reverse complement strand
ATCACCACCTGCTGGATGCGCGTTGGATCGGCGTTCACCGTGTACTCGTCGTGTCCATACACCAGTTGTAACTCGATGTTTTCGGGCAGCGTACGTTTCAGCAGTTTGATCAACTCTTTCAGAAACGGTACCAGGTCCAAGGCGCGCTGCTCAATGACCGAAGTGCGGCTGAAGTCCAGGATTTGCCCGGTCAGATTGGTTGCCTGCTTGGCCTGCTGAGAGATCGTCGCCAGGCGCTCGCGGTCCTTGGGGGTCAGGTCCGGCTTGCGCAACATCATACCGGCGTACAGGATGATCACTGACATGATGTTGTTGAAGTCGTGGGCGATGCCCGCCGCCAGTTGTCCCACCACCGCCAGTCGCTCCTGCTGCTGGATGCGCTCCTCTCTCTCCCGCTCCTGGGTGACGTCTTGCAGAACCAGCACCCAACTTTCTGCCTCAGGCCCCGACGTGATCGCGTAGGCTGCTACCTCGAAGACCCGGCGCGGGGGGCCGTCCACTTCCACCTCGTGCCACAGTCCTTCTGTGGGAGGTGCCAGCAATTCCTTGATCGGGTATCCACCCAGGTGGGTCAGTGTCGTCTCTGCTGTTTGGCTGAGTTCGCCGAACTCCTCGCCACCGCATAGCGCGACCAGGTGTTCTCGTGCCGCCGGGTTCGCCAGGAGGATGTGCAGGTCGGGAGCCAGCAGAAGTATGCCTGCCGGTACTGTATCCACGATCTGTTGTATCTGCCGGGCTTGATCCTGTGTCTTCTCCAGCAGACGGAGCCGTTCGGAGGCCGCACCCATTTGCCGGCCCACCGCTTCCGCCAGCGCGATTTCCTCGGCGGACCAGGGGCGGGGGGTGGAGGAAGCCAGGTTCAGCCCTCCGATGCGTCGTCCCTCGGCCAGAATGGGGACAGTCAGGTAAGCCTGAATTCCCAGGTGAGCCGCACGCTGGTCGGCCACTGTCTGTAGGCTATCTTCCCTCTGTTGCCAATCCTCCACGACGAGAGTGCCAGGTATGTCCGGTGGGTTGGCTGGGATCGTTTGGGCAATCAGTTGTCTATGCTCTGCCGAGAGGCCGCGTGTGGCTGACTGATTCTCCAGCCAGATGCCCCCGATATCCAGCCCCGCCGTCTGCAGGGTGTAGTCCAGGGTGATCTCCAGCAATTCCTGCAGGTCGGACGCGGTAACGGCAGCGGCGATAATGGCGTTGAGGGCCTCCTGCTGGGCGGCCCGGCGGCGGATTTCCTCCTCCGCCTGCTTACGCTCGGTGATGTCTGTGAAAACGGCGAGCACGCCGCTGAATTGCCCATCCTCGAACAATGGCTGGGCGCTGACGATGACGGGCACCCGCTGGCCCTCTCGCGTCAGCAGGCCTGCCTCATACTGGCTGGCGATGCCCTGGGGTCGCCTGGTTGCCTCCTCCTCGATCTTCGCTACGTGCTCGGGCGGTACGATGTCCTTCCAGTGCTGGCCTGTCAACTCCTCTGGGGCATAGCCCAGGATCTCAGCACCTTTGGGATTGACGAAGGTGATGTGACCCGTCGCATCCTCGAGGAGGATACCATCGTTCATACTCTGCACGATGTTCTCGTTGAACACCCGCAGGCCCTCCGTCTCCTCGTATAGTCGTGCATTCTCGATAGCCATTGCCGCAGTCGCGGCCAGTGATTCCACCAGTCTTAAGTCTGTCGGCCGGAAGCGATTCACCTCCGTGTCCAACACCTGGAGCACGCCAATCACTTGCTCCTTCACTTGCAGAGGGACGCTGAGTATAGATCGTTGTTCCAGTCCTATTTGTTGGTCCACTTTTCTGAAGTGGCGCTCGTTGGCCCGCGTGTCCGGCACGATCAGGCTCTCGCCACTTGTCGCCACTCTGCCAACGATCCCCTCTCTTGGCGCGAGTCGCCAGCCGCGCACGACCTCGCTTTTGTCGCCAACGGCCTGCTGGCAAACCAGTTCGCCCGTCTCTGAATCCACCAACCAGACCGAAGCGGCGACCACGCCTAGTAGACGGCGCACTTCTTCCAGAATGGTTGTGAGCACCTGGTTCAGATCCAGCGTGGATCCGAGCGCTCGTCCTACTTGATTGAGCAGTTTCAACTCGCGAGTCTGCTGTCGCAGCGTCTCCTCCGCTTGCTTGCGCTCGGTGATGTCGCGGATGGCGACGATGCGGACGGGATGCTCGCGGTAGGTTAACGCCTGGGTGACCAGTTCGACGTGGAATTCCGTGCCGTCCTTTCTGAGGCCGACCGATTCAACCGGTCGCTCGATTCCGGCGTCGACTTTCCGCGCGAGCAGATCGCGTGATCCCTCGGCGATAAAACCCGGCAATGGCATCCCGATGGCCTCTGAAGGGGCATAGCCAAACATCTTCGCAGCGCCCAGGTTGACGTCAATCACTTCCCCTGCTCCCCTTTCGCTGACGATGATGCTCTCAAAAGTGGTCTCCAGGAGGCTGCGGTACTGTTCTTCCTTCTCGGCCAACTCAGATCGCCGATCCACTGCCAATTGTGCCCGGTGACGGGCACCCAGGATGATTAGAGCATACGCACTAATGACAAAGATCGGAGGGGCGGCGGCGAGTGTCGTCTCAGGGAAGAATGTCGGCAGGAGCACCATGCCGATCGCATTGAGGGCAGCAACGATGATCGTGGCCGGTACAGAAAGTAATATGCTGGCGAATAACACGGGCAGAACCATGTAGTCTAGTACCGCGACGTCGGTAGGAGCGTAGTAGGGATTCAGGCCTGCGAAAACTACGACCGCCGTCGCAAGAACCCCAATGGAAATGGCCCCCACCGTAAGCATTGCTGCGGGTTTGTAATGCCCGGCGCGGTTTATGCTGTACGCAATCGCAAAAAGGACGGTGGCGCCCGCGACCACGTAGAGGTCTGGATTCTGCAAAGCAGACACAGCGGGTGTAGATGTGTCTGGTATGGCCAATGTCACAACGATCAGTGCGGTCAGTACAACGAAGATGGTCAGCAACGATGCCAGCAAGCGCGCCTGGCGACGCCCCCCAGGCCCTTCGACAGACGCGGGAGGTTCTGTAAGCCGATACCAGAATTTTCTCAGCGGACTAGTGGGCGACTTGCCTTTATCTTCCATCATCGCTACACCCTTTTCAGTTGGGAGGTATAGGTGCAACGCACTTTTGTTCGAGCAAGTGCGTTGCACCTTTTTCACTTGCGCCGAGTATAGTATAATCCATTATGTGCATTAGGGGAAGTGGTATTTTCTCTCCAGTTAATCCCCTGAGACTTGCCCGGGCGAGGGGTAGTAACTCACGTAGAAATCGCGGGAGCAGTCGTCACGGTCGGTACCCGGCGGGTAGCGCTTGAGGGAAGCCCCCGACGGGAAATGCACTATAAAGTCTGTGAAAGGCGTCACGCCGGCGCGGAAAGTGCCACCCCAGACGGCACTGTCTACGAGCCCACCGCTCGTGTCCAACAGAAGCATCTCGTCACCCTCATTCCCCAAGGCTATCCCGAAGCCGTCCCAGGAGGCCACGGGCGTCAAGTTGGGCACCGTCGGGTCGCAGTCCGTCCACTCGTAGGCAGGGTTGAAGCCGTAGGCGGCGGAGAAGTTCGCCGCGCAGGCCGCTACCACGATCACCTGACCGTGAAGGAGTTGTGCCCCGGCGGGAAAGGCGTAACGCCCGTCGCCATAATCTCCCGTATTGATCGCGTCCCCCAACGCCCACCCGGCGATACTCACCTCGGTGCCGGGGTTGTAGAGTTCGATCCACTCCTTGCCGGCATCGTCACCGTCGGGGTTGACGAAGACTTCGGTGGCCAGGGGGTAGCCGGCCGGAGGGACGTAGTCGTGCATCAGAAGGGGCAGGTAGGTGCGGTAGGGCATCGGGCTGTAGCCCAACTGCCAGTCGTGTTCGAAGACGGTTTGCATCCACTCGTAAGCCTCCGTCGAGCGAAACTGGAGTGCCACCTCGCGGTTGCTCTTACTTGAGTTCTCGGTGCCGTTGATGCTCCCCAGGTGGGTCCAGTGCTCGTCGCCCACGCTTACCAGGAAGACTTTGGCATGGATTCCCAGGCCGGTGACGTTCGCCAGGCGGCAGGTGAGGTACAGTCCCTCACTGCGGGCCAGGTCGTTGAGGTAGAGGCAGGTGGCGGTGTTCCCGCCGCTGTCGTAGTACCCATCCAGCAGGAGGCGCACCTCTGCGCCCCGCTGGGCCGCCGCTACCAGAGCCTGGATGCGGGGATTCAGCCCCTCGTTGCCCACGCCGGTGGTCCAGGTCACCGGCTCGTTGAGTTGCAGCACCGCGATACGGTCGCCGTTCCTGGCGCGGCCGAGCAATCCTAGCAGGGCATCCTGATCGCGCAAGCCGTTCTCCGGTGCGTGGAGCACTGTGACGTG
>JAUWOI010000115.1 GCA_030612185.1 Anaerolineae bacterium | reverse complement strand
GCCCAGACCAACGACCAATGAACCAATACCCAATACCCAATACCCAATACCCAATACCCAATCCCCAATCCCCAATCCCCAATCCCCAATCTCCAATCTCCCACGTCTAACGACAACCCGGTATACCTCAATCAGCAGACGGGTCAGCAGCGGGAAGAGCAGGATGCCGTGGATCCAGAGATAAATCCCGAACGGCGTATGCGACCCCTGCCACTTCTCGACCGACGTATAGCCCGCCGCGTAGTGCTGGATGTAGGGCCGGTAGAGCAGCACCGTCAGGCCAATGAGCAAGAGGGCACGCCAGGCGAACGCCCGCAGGCAAATTGCGAATTGCGAATTGCGAATAGCGAATTGCTCCCCTGCCCCGCGTCCCCGCGTCTCCGTGTCCCCGTGTCCCCCTGCCCGCGCCCTCGCAGGCGGGCCTGCCCACGCCCCCACCAACAAGCCAGCCAGACCTAACATCAGGAAGGGGGGAAGGTCCACGTGTTGGCCGGGCGGAGCGCGCCGATGGCCAGACCGCCCAGAACCAGGCTGAGCCAGCCAGGGCGCGACGTGCGTGCCCAGTAGACCACGATCGCCAACGCCAGCAGTACCAGCGAGAAAGAGATCATGCCCGCGTCCGGGTCAGCGTAGAGGAAGGTGAAGGCCGGGAACTCGGAGATGGGCCCCACCTCCCCTGGCGCGGCCGGGATAATGCGGGTTGGCTCCCAGTACCACGACTCAGGCCGCAACGCGAGCGTCGCGCCGTGGGCGATCATCTGCCACAATCCCTTGAACATCGTCACCATCTCGGCGAAGCCAGGGATCGTGCTGGGGAAAGGCTCACCGCCCAGCCTGATGAGCGCCGCGCGGATGAGCCGCACGACGCCCAGGTTGCCCAGCAGGACGGTGAAACCGAGCGCCGTCACTCCCGCCAGCAAGCGTCCACGCTCGCGCTCCTCGTGCTCCTCGCGCCCGTCGAACCCGTCGAACCCGTCGAAGAGATTATAGGCGACGGAGAAGGCCCCTACGCCGGTCAGCGCGAACAGGAGCGGCACCATCAGATTGTAGGCCACCGCCGGCACGGTGCCCAGCAACTTGATCAGCGTGCCGACGATGACGAAGCCGAAGTAGTAGTAGTTGACGTAACTGCCGGAGAACCAGGGGTTGTAGGGCGGGAACCAGGTGGACTTCATGACCGCGTTGAGATAGGCGAAAACCATCGGCTTCTCGCCGCCGACGATCGGATGCCACAGATCAGGATGCAGGAGCCGCGCGCCTATCCACACCACGTACAGCAAAGCGAAGAGCCCCTCGGTCAGCAGGAGCAGCCGCCAGCGGTTCCGTAGAAAACGAGACAACTCGGCCCGCTTGAACCACCCCACCCCACCGCCGGCCAGCGCCAGGAGCAGCACCATGTACACGATAGTGGAGCGTGTGTTCGGCAAGACCCGCAGGCTGGCAGCCAGCCACGTGAGATAAGCAATGAGCAGCAGCCCCAATACCCGCGCCAGTCCGTAGCCCCGGTCGCGCAGGGCTGGGAGCGCGACGAACATGAGCGGGAAAGCCAGCCAGCCCAAGACGGTCACGACGGCCCACCAGGCGACCGCCGCCAGCCCCGGGTACCGGTTGAGAAGACTGTCGCGGTCGAACATCTCCGCCCAGGTGCCACCCGCCTGCTGATCGGCCCAGGTCTCGGAGTCGAACTCCAGGAGCCCAGGAGCGACCCTGATTATCTCAAGAGCCTGCTCCAGATTTATCTCGCCCAGCGCCTCCTCCAGGCCTTGAACAAGTTCCGCTAGATTTTCGGGAGCGCCGGTAGCCTGCCTGGGGGTAAGACCGTGCAGCGCGTGCTCCACGTCAATCCCGCCCAACACCTCCTCCACGCGCTGGCGGGAGTAATCATCCGTCTTGCGGAAGATGAGCACGCGGGGATGGTCGTAGACGCTGAAAGCCTCCTCAGCCGGCGGCAGGCGCACCACGATAGGCTCAGTCTGATACGCATACCCCGCCTCCATCAGCGGGAAAGGATTCTCCTGGTCGGGGAACTGGAACGGGCCACAGGCCGGGCGGGAGGTGAAATCGGCTGCCAACTCGAAGCCCAATTCGCCGGCGAAGAGCGCCCGGTAATACTCGGTCGTCAGTGGGTAGCGGGCCGGCAGGCGAGCGATGGAGCCATAGAGCCGGTTGCTGGCCATAAAAACATAGTCCGCCTCGTCGAGCCAGTCAAACAGTTGCGTCCGCTTTTCCCACGTATCCTCGTGATAGTGCTGCATCTCAAAGCCATTGTACATCCCGTTGAAGGGATCGTGCCCGTCTATTCGCAGCGGCACTCCCCAGTCATAATGCTCGTTGGCCACCGTAGCGCCGGGCGGGACGTGATCGTAGATCCAACGTGAAGCCGCCAGACGCGTATGGGAACGTTGGTAGATGGAGAATACTGCGCCGGCCCACAAAGCGGTTCCAGCCACGCATAAGACCAACGGTATATGACTAGCGACCAGAAACCAGGTTTTTCGGAAAAAACCCGGTTTCTTCGACCCAGTACCACGGGGCAGATCGACCAGGCGCATTAGCAGATAGGCGGCCAGGATAATGAAAATGGGATACAGGGACAGAGAGTAGCGCATGGCCTTGACCCAGCGGGTGGCCTGATAAAGGAACATGAGGCTTACCCAGACCCACGGGATCAGGTGGGTACGCTTCCCGCGCCATAATAACTCAAAACCTGCTACTGCCCAACCGGCCCAGGCGGCCAGGCCCAGTGGCAGCCCCATGCCCCAGACAACCATGTTGATCCAGGGGAACAAGATAGGCGCACGATTCGTCCACTGCCGGCCCCACGGCAAATCCGCCTCGCCGCTCTGCTCAACGCGTATCTGATCCAACCGGTCGAGCCACTCCGGGCTGGGCCGCACGCCGAAGAAACCTGGACCTTCAAAAACATAGGGCTGGGCAATACGGAAGGCGACCAATGCCAACAGGCCAGCGAGGACAAGACGGGGGAAGACGGAGAGGAAAGAAGTGTGTGGGGGTGTGGGGGTATGGGAGGGGGAGGTTGGGGTCTGGGGTTTGGGATTTGGGATTTCAACTGCAGCCAGCACGACGAGGAGAGAGGCCAGAGCCGCGTCAACCTTGCAGGCCATGGCCAGGCCGGTGGCCAGCCCTGCCAGCCCGAAACTGAGCCAGTCCCCCGATTGGCCCGCGCGCACCGAGAAGTAAACAGTCAGTGTGGTGAAAAAGCAGGCCATACTATCCACGGTGAAGAAGTGAGCCTGCTGGATAGAGAATGCCGTCAGTGCCCCCAACCCTGCGGCAAGCAGCCCCGTCGTCTCCCCGTACAGACGGCGACCGATCAAGTAGATGAGGAACACAGTCCCCAGGTCGGCCAGCGCCGAGAGCGCCCGCCCAACCTGCGCGCTGCGGAAGCCGGTGAAGGTACCCGGCCCACATTCAGCAGCCGCAGGCCCCACGAGCAGCGACACCACGGCTGTGCTCAACCTGTCGGGGGATTCACCACACGCCCGGTCGAGCCACTCAGCCGTCAGGCGGGTCAGAAAGAGTGGCAGCGTGCCATAACTGTATCGAGCGCCACTATTGCGCACGTTAAGCGGGGAGTTGTGCGTGTCGAAGTAAAGCGAGAGACTGTCCGGCATCCTGATAGCCGAGAGGGTCATCCGCATATGCCCCTCGTCAGGATGGATCCACTGCCCCTCATCCCAATTCAGGCCCGTGAAACGCAGGTAACCTCCCACCAGCAGAATGGAGGCGAGTAGCAACGCCGTGCCAAGAGCCTTCCGCCCCCGCTTGGGTTGATCGTTCATCAGCAGTCTACCTCGTTGTACTTGATCCAAGCAGAAACCGAGTTTTTGGTGCTCCACAAGCGAAGTAGTATTGCTTGATAGGCGCTTTTCTGCTGCCAGGGAGGTCTTCCTGTACGAAAAACCCGGTTTCTTGGTCTTCACGTGCTCGATCCAATGCCCGTAACAGCAGTGGGGGAGTATAACACAAGGGGACAGTGAATACAAGTGGACCAAGTCTCTCTGTCATTGCGAGGAGCGCCAGCGACGAAGCAATCCCCCAATGGCCCAGGTGGAGATTGCCACCGCGAGTACCACCGCGAGTACTCGTGGCGGTGCTTCGCTGCGCTCGCAATGACGCTGCCCGCCTAGGTTTCTTAGTAGACGGGGGCTATTTTCTGACGGCGCGCCGCCCTGGAAGAGGCGGCGCTGGGCCTGCTACAACCCAGCGCCGCCCGTTCACGACAACGCGCTCAATCCTGCACCGACTGCGGCCACCAGGGAGCGTAGTAATCGCGCAGCACCGTCGGCAGGAAGGCACGATAGACGCGAGTGGTAGCGCCCAGTTCCAGCGGCCCCGCCAGCCGGTCCTCGCCGATCACCCGGCGTGGAGTGAGAGCCGCGAACGGAAACTCGTGGACGTACCGTCCGTCAGTGTGGGCGATGATGCGGTACGAGTCAGGTGGCGCCATCGGTCCTTCGACACGATCAGGGCGCAGCCCACCCGCCCACGGTCCCACACCGCTCGGGACAAACTCCAGCACCAGGCCGATCTGCTCTCGTGCGCCAGGGGGCATATCGGGCAGGTTGAAGGCTACCCAGTCTGTCCCCTGGGCCGCCACCAGCCAGGTGCTCGCCACCAGCGTCACGCCCGTGGGGAAGGTGACAGTGATGCACACCTCCTTGGCGATGTAATCACCCTGGTTGAACACATCTACCGTCACGGCCGCCTCGTTCAACACCAGAGGCGACACCCCCGCGACAGGTTGACCAGTAAGTCCACTGCGAGTACTCGTGGCAGGCGTATCGGTGATGGCATCCACCGTGTAGGTCACCACCAGCGCCGCCCCGTGCACCTCCACCGTCTGCAGATTGCCGACGTCGGTGTAGACCTGGGCGAAGGGATCGGTGTAGGAAATGACCGGGCCGTAGTTGATGATCGCCGTGCCGCTACTCTCGATCTGAGCGTGGGACTTGAAGATCACGTACACTTCACCAGAGCGCTGGCCGTTCTCCAGCCAGGGCATCTGGGTGGCGTCGTAAGCGTCCGAGACAGGGAGTGTGAAGGAGACCAGCGTGCCGCCGTCCACTGACGTGGTGACGAAGGAGACGGGCCGCAGAGCGGAGAAGATCGTTGTGGCGGAGTCCTCTTCGCCCAGCGCCAGCGCCCCCTCCAACGAGGTGGCCTCACCGGCGTTCGCCAGGCGGGCGTCCTCGGGCGTGGCCCACGGAGGTAACAGATCCTCCAATTGCAGGTCGGTTGCCTGACCCCAGACTGTCTCGATGCACTGCCCATGGCCGCCCACGCCGATCTCCGCCGCCGGTACCACGAAGTCGGCCGGCAGCCCATCGGCGCTCACCTCGAAGGTGATCGGATGCACGTGACCGATGTCGGTGAAGCCCGAACTGACCTCCACGTCGTAGTACCACACCGTGCGCCAGCCATCGGGGACAGTCGTCTGATGCAGGAAGGGAAAGTCAAAGAAGATAGGCTCAATGGCCTCCGTCTCCGTCACACTGCGCAGATTGACGGTAATGCCAGGGGGGGCATGGGGCGTAATAGCCAAGTTGGTCAGGGTGATGCCATCCTGGTTGTTGCGAATCTCCAACCGTACCTGGGTCTCCTCGCCGGGAGCGACGCGCGGCCAGAGCAACTCCATATTGTGCCGCCCGCCCACGTAGACCGTCGCCGCCAGGTCCCCAAAGCCGTAGGACTTGATGAACGGATCCCAACCCGCACAGCGGGGGTCCCATGGATCCTCGATCCGCACGAGGTGGTAGACGTGGTCGTCGAAGGTCGCCACCAACACCGGAGCCACCGCCTTGTGAACCCGGGCGTCGGAGGAAAGACCGAAGACCGCCTGCACGTGCGCGTCGTAGACCTCGTACCGGTTGGGGCCGACCGCTTTCTGGTGATAGACAAACCGCGCCCCGTCGTCAATCTTCATCACCCCCTCGCGGTGGAAGTCAGGGTAGGTACCGAGCGTAGCGCTGATGAGTATCCCCTCCCGCTGCTGGCTCTGCAGGAACTGCTGGAAGTAGAGATAGTCGTAGGCGGGCACGCTGATGACGTCGGTAAGCACGGTCGCGCCGGGTTCGCCCTGTAACTCAGGCGAACTCCAGGAGTCCCACCAACTGCCGTACATCGGCTGCAACTCGAATCCCCGTCCACGGAACATCCCTTGGGCAAGAAGCGTCTCGTCCTTCTCCAACGGCGGCATCGCCGGGTCGAAGTTAGACCAGGATTTGAGGTACAGCACCAGGTCGGCCCCCTCGCGGGCAGGGAACTCCAGTACGCGGGTCTCGCCGCGCCCATCCCCGTCCCGATCGGCCCGCATCTCGAAGGTAGTGTTGACGACGGCATGGTACTCCGGTGGGGGGAAAGGCACGATGTCGTAAAAGACAGTGCGCAACTCCATCTCCTGCGTGCGGTTCCAGATGTCCAGGTAGGTCACGCGCGACATCTCCGGCGGGACAGGTATGTGCACGACGCCGCTGGAGAGAAACTCGTGGTACGGGATGGGGTGGCCGCCCAGGTTAGTGTAGACCGAACCGCCACTGCCCGCCAGTACGACGCCGGTGTCGGTCATCGGGTCGGAGGCAAACGAAACCTGCCGCCCTAGCAACTCCTGGCTGAAGAGGCCGTAGCGCACTGCCGGTTCCAGGTAATCGTAGGCGGGCATGCTGCCGAAATCCCACACCATCCTCAGCGCCGGGAGGAGGATGTCTCCCTCGGCGGTGACTGTGATGTAACCAGCATAGGCCAGTGGGATGGTGATGGAATTGGTGAAACCGGTGGTGGTGGTGAAGTTGCCGGTGTAGGTGTAGACCAGTTTCGGGCCGGCATTCCAGGCGGTGAGAGTATAGAAGACGCCGGTGGTGATGGCCGAGGGCGACACGCCGTCAATGTGGACCGGCAGCGGGTAGATTTGCACCGGCGTTTCGTAGAAGAAGATGTCGTTGTGAGCGAAGATGGTGTGAGAGACAGCCATCCCACCACCGCTGACGTCGGTGATGACCTGCGGGATGAGTCGCTGATCATCCACGTCCACGATGGGGGAGAGAAGCGCCACCACGTCGGTGATGATGGTGTGGGTTGCGCTGGTCTCCTCCTTGTTCTCCAGCGTCAGCGCGATGTCGAAGTATTCCCCTTCGGGCGGCAGGGGATAAAGGCCATCCAGTTCGATATCCCGATCACCAACCAGCCGCGCCGCCATCAGCGTGTTGACCCACAGGCTGTTACGCACGATGTGGCGAGGAAGGCCGCCAGGGTGGTACGCCGTCGGCCAGAAGGCGTCGACGTAGCCGGCAGCGGCGGTACTGACCAGCGCCGACCCAGTCGTGCCGGATGGGGCTTCGGTGTAGGCCACGTAGGTGAAGTGAGTGTCGCCAGGCAGCGTCTCGGTCAGCGTCCAGACGATGGTCGTCGTGCCATCACCATTCTCGACGAAACCGGTCGGCGTGGGCACGATGGAGGCCAGCGTAGTAGTGAAGCCCTCGTGGACCGTCTCGGTGATCACAACGTCCGCCAGCGGGCCGTCCCAGTAATTCCTGAGGGTAGTGGTGACGGCGATGGGCACGCCCGGTTCGTAGGCCGGGATGGTGTCGCAGTCCACAGACGCAAAGTGCTGCTGGCAGAGCGTGCCGTGGATGGAGGCTCGCTCACCCATCGCCCACAGGAGCGCATCGAGCACCTGCGGATGGTGGTCTATATCATCGGAGGGATGACCGTTGAAGAGCACCACCCGCCCATCGCCGGGCGTCGCGACAGCGATGGCCAGCGTGCCGGGCTGGGTCGTGTCAACGAAGGTCGCTACGACGGAGATGCCAGCCGTCGAGGACAGCGTTGGCTCGTTGAGCACATAGGTGGCATTGGAGAGCCAGGAGAAAGTGAGCGGGTGATCGGGCAGGAGAATGTCCAATTGCCCCTCGTTGTCCGAGTCGGTGACGCGGGTCTCCAGGTCCACGGTGCCAGCGGGCACCAGACCGGCCGCCTCGGCGATGTAGGCCCCGTCAGACTGGGCATAGAGAAAGCCACCGCCCTCGACGAACTCTCGAATGGCGGTCAAGCCGTCGGTACCCAGCGCAGCGACCACCTCGTCGGCGTAGCCGATGCGGATGGCCGGCAGGATAAGAACGTCGTAGTCGGAGAGGTCGGCGGCAACCTGCGTCTCGGTGAGCGTGTCGAAGTAGGGGCAGCCCTCGGCTGTCTCCTCGCACCACAAGTAGACGCGGAAGAGTTGCTCGAAGTCCCCCTCCTCCCAGACGACGAGTTGATCGTACTCGTCGCGCGTGGTACCGTAGAAGAGGGCGACCTTACGAGGGTGGAGGGCGAAGGAACGAGGTACGTTGAAGGGACCAGAGGCAGTCACCTGATCGAAGTCGCCACTCAGAGAACCAAGGATCGCACCCGGGTCATAGTTGGTGCCGTCCACGGCGCTGTCGCCAGCACTCCAGGCCAGGTCGGGGTGGTCATGGTGATAGAGAGCGTGCCAGAGGGCTTTGTAGGCATTGCGGCGCTTGAGGTCGTCGGGCTGACCAGCGCCCAGGGGAGTGAGCGTCTCCCCGGCATTGAAATCGCAGCGGGTGGAGGCAGCGCGCAGCGGAGATGACAGTGCGATCAGCAGCAGGACCACAGCCCCCGCGCCCAGCAGAAACACGACAGACAAGTAAAACGTGCGTTCTCTAGCAGTGAATTTCATGAGTCGCCTCCTTAAAGTACGGAATCATAACATATATCGAAAAACAACCGGCTCCCACACCCAGCAATGCAGCGGCACACGCGCCGCCGCTAGCATTGCGACAAATGAGGCTCCAACCACTTCTTATTGTACACGAACACAGGCGGAGATTCAAGAGGACTTTTGTACCAAGAGGGGATGAAAAAACGCAGTACCGCAAAAGTCACCCTGATAGTTGACCGTCATTCTGAGCGTAGCGAAGAATCTCCCTACTACCTTGGTCGAGACCCTTCGCTTCGCTCAGGGTGACAGGGTGAGTTTTGCGCCATTGCGAAAAAACACGTACAAAAGACCTCCGAGGCTTAACTCAGGTGCAACGCACTTTGAGTGCGTTGCACCTTAGGGGAGGTCAGACCGTTTCCATTGCTATATCGGGCAGATCTTCCAGCGGTGGCAGTTCGTCCAGCCCTTGCAGCCCGAAGTGTTGCAGAAACTCAAAGGTCGTGCCATAAAGGATAGGCCGGCCCACCGTCGGCGCTCGTCCCATATCCTCGATCAGGCCGGTGCTCAGCAGCGTGCGCAGGACACTGTCGGAACCGACACCCCGGATAGCCTCAATCTCGAGCCGTGTAACCGGCTGGCGGTAGGCGATGATGGCCAGCGTCTCCAGCGCAGCCCGCGAGAGACGCTTGCGCCTCTCCAGGCCCAGGAAACACTCGACGTAGGGGGCCACCTCCGGCGCAGTGACAAACTGCACACGGCTGCCGGCCCGCTGCAAGCGCAGGCCCCGCCCCACGTAGGTGGCCTCCAGGTCAGCCAGCACCCGCTCGATCCGAGCAGGCGTGACCTCCAACGCCTCCGCCAGGCGACCGAGGGAGATCGGGGCATCGGCCACGAAGAGCAGGCTTTCTACCTGCGCCGCCAGGTTGGGGAGACCGTCACTTTCTTTCACTTCACCACCACACTGCGGCGACCTCAGTCACCCTGGTCCACCTCAGGCCCCGCCTGTGGGCGAGCCTTCTCCGACCAGCCCTCCGGCGAGGCAGACGGGCGGCCTTTCGGCACGGTGGGATAGCGGACAGCGCGCAGATTGACCTTAGGAGGACGGGCCAGTTTGAGCCCCATCTTCTCCTCCACCACCTGCCGCGCCGTCTCCACGATCCGCGTGTCCTTCTCCGGCACGTCAACTCCGGCCGCCGTCTCCACGTCTAGTACAACCACAACACCGCCGCGCTTGGCCGACACCTTCGACTTGGTGCGCAAGATTCCGGAGATCTGGTCTACCTCATACTTCAACCGGTCGGCGATGGAGGCAACGCTGATTTGCACCTCCCCGCCAGCGGCCTGTTCGACGCGAATGGCTTTTGGAGTGGGCCGGCGTACCTCAAGGACGATGAGCAGGACGAAGATGACGTC
>JAUWOI010000504.1 GCA_030612185.1 Anaerolineae bacterium | reverse complement strand
CCCGCGTTGACCGCTTGCCACGTCTCGCCCCCATCATCTGAGCGGAACATCCCGCCGCCCCTCGTCCCGGCGAACAGACTCTCCCCATCCGGCCCCACCGCCAGTGCACTCCCGGCGCGTGGTGGGCCGGATGGGAAGCCGGTGGTGACCACCGGCTCCCATTCAACGGCTGTAGGGCGCGCGACGAGCAGGACACCCACAGCGTCCAGTGCCAGCAGAAGCAGCAACCCCCAGGCCAGTCCCCGCCGCAGCCAGCCCCAGGCGCGCGTGCGGCGGAATTTAGCCCACGCCCGTTGGAAAGAGTACACAAGGCGACTCGTTGTATCCCTTACCTTCTCCGACGTGTAAATATCTTGTAACCCGGTGGCGATGATAGAAACTGCCCCACCGAGTAAAGTAAGCGATGCGGAGAAAATAAAACCAAGCGAGGCTAGTTGACGCCAACGAATAAGTGGACTATGGCGAGGGTCAATAATCGGCACAATCAGCCAGTACCAAACAAGTTCCCTGAACATAGTCGCAATAGAGATGATCGAAAGAATAACCCCTTTAAAAGTGAAATTCCTAGAGACGAAGATTTCACTCAGATTGCTGGGAACGATGTTTTTTCCAGCAAATGGCTCTATCCAGGCATTTTGGCTAACCCACTCTATCCAGCTTGCACTCTGACCGGTCCGCCGAAAATCCAGCTCTGCGCTCGAAATGATGAAAACTAGAATGAGCAGAAAAGACGCTCCAAGCAAAACAATGCGCAGCCGGCGTGGTTCCCGCATTCTACCGATCATCAAGGCCGCAAGTACCGCAATGGCCCAGGTCACATAGATATCTGTACGAGGTGATATCCTGGTCGCAGCGCTCCCCGGATCGCCAATCAGATGACTGAACGGAATATGGAGCGCGATGTATCCGGCCAAGAGTACGGTGGTCACGGCATAAGCTGCCAAGAGTCGTTTGAAGGACGCCCTCGGCGCACCGAGTTTGCGAATGGCACGCCATCTTTTTTTCGCTTCACTATGACGCCAGGTCACACGCCAGAAGAGCGCCAGCGCGGTCAGCCCCAGTCCCAAAGCCAATGACAGCCCGACCGCCTGGAAATACGTGGACAGCGTTGCAACCCCCTGCCGGTAGCTGGAACCCAGAGCAAGGATCTTGCTGCCGGTGACGTAGAGTGTTTCGGGGATAGTCAGCAACAGACCAATGGGGGTAAAACTTGAGAGATTCAGAAACCAACGACCTGCCTCATCTATCTGCCAGAGACCGCCGCTCACCGGCGGGAACAGCACCCACGGCAGCACACAAAGGAGCATCACCACTGGCATAGCAATAGCAACCCGGCGCGTCAATCGGCGGTGTTCTACCCATTCGGCAACCGAGTCCAGCCAACGACTCGCCAGTGCTACCCAACCAGCAAAGACCAGTGCGTCCAACCAGTTTGGTATTCCTCTTCGGACAAAGACCAGGAACGCGTACGCGGCGCACAGCAGACTGCTGCCCAGCCAGACCAGTAGAAAGCGACGCCAGCGTTGCCATTGGTTCATCACACCATCTCCTGCTTTTCTCAATCTGGGTCAGTTCGTCCCGCCGGTATTAATGCCCAGGGGTTTGCGAGCGCCCTGCATCTGAGATCCCCGGCCATTTCGCCTCGGTCGAGAGAGCGCGGGCTCAGGCCCGTTGGCGAACGAAGAAGTTGGACAAATTGCTACACCGCTCGATTTTACTCTTTTCCTGGCCGCGTGTCAAAATCCCAATCCGCAATCTGCAATCCGCTATTCTCCCCTCACATCCTCCACCGCCAACCCCACCACCCGCTTCCCGATCTCCCGCAGTGCCATCTGCACCGAGTGGTCGTTCACGTCACCCTTTAACTCCAACTGCAGGTCCAGTGTGATGCTCGACTCGGCGCTCAGATTGCTCAAGTTGATGGCGGTCTTCATCACATTCGCCATCTCCATCAGCGAGACCGTGCCGCGCAAGCGGACGAGAAACGTATCGGGCGGGGGCAGCTCCGGCTGGCCAGGGCAAGGTGCCATCTTGCCCTACTGTCCTTCGAAACGCGAATTCTCGAAACCACGAAGGCCGCGAAAGGTGTTCGTACTTTTCGCATGCTTTCGGATCTTCGTGTTTCAAAGCGATGTTTGCCATTGAGAATTGCGTCACCAGAATTCAACTTCATCCCCCATCCCCCCATCTCCTTGTCTCCTTGTCCCCCTGTCCCTTCGTCACATTTCCCGGCGCAGACCCTCATCCAACATCCCCAAGTCAACCAGCAGCACGCCGTGGGCGGAGGCCTCGCGGCAGCCCGCGCCGGTGAAGTCGGCGCGGGCAAAAAAGGCATAATGCACCTTCCATCCCTCGCCGTCGGGTAGTTCTTTCAACACCTTGGGCGTCTTGGTCTCAACTAACTCGCGGATCACACTGCGCCCCACCTTGTCAGCCCCCCACTTACATTCCCCCAACAAAATCTCTCGCTCCCGCCAGTCAACCGCTGCTACATCCTTACCAGATGGTGTGCCCACCGGATCGTTGGATCTTGCGATCACGGCTGATCAACGACAGGTTCAGGTGCAAGGCCGTGGCGGCGATGATGTGGTTGCGTGTCGGTCACGACGTCGGGCATTAGATGTCCTCCCGAGGGAAGTTGCCCCACATCTCCCGTCGCGCCTCGGCGATTTCCTCTTCCGTGATGTCGAGACCCCGCCACAGCCCGCGCAGGGACTTGCGCGGGGTAGGCTGGGCGGCCTTCAACTCGCGCTTGATGTCAGGAACTATGCGCTCAATCAGACGCGCCTTATCCACTGGCGAAAGTTGCTGCACCAGGTCCAAGGCTTCCCCTAAAGTCACAACACTTTCCATGCTTCGCCTCCGTGATCAGTCCACCTATCTCCAGGTCGTTCCTTACTAGAGTTATCGTGTCCACCCGAATTATACACAAGCAGGCCGTTGTTGGCGAACCCACTAGCAGGGAACAGAAACCAGATTTTCGGGAAGCCGTCCGTAGAATCCGGTTTCTATCCGCCACCGGCTTTCTCCCGCCACCTCTTTTCTGGCACGATGAAGCCCGTAGCGAAGATGTCCTCACCCATCCGGAAGTGCGCTGCTGCCGGATTCTGGATGCGGTGCAACTGTGGCGCATCAGTGGCTGCCTTGGTCACGATGTAGAGCCAGAACTTGTCATCGAAGTGGCGGGCTTTCTTCCACTCGTTGGCCGAAAGGCGGATGGCCCCGGAGTGGGCGCGGGCCTTGACCTCGGCTGGGGTCGGTAGAAACGGAGCAGTGATCAGTTGGCCAACTTGTAGTTCCATTGTCCACTTACCCTGGTAATCCAGACTGACTACACAGAAAAGCCTGTTGATCTCTTGAAGCCAGAAACGCCCTATAGTATACCACAAAACGCTGCTGTTGCTGAATCGGATTCATCGGCTTGGACCTATC
>JAUWOI010000076.1 GCA_030612185.1 Anaerolineae bacterium | reverse complement strand
CATAACTCTGATCCTCCGCATACGGCTTGGACAGATCTTTGCCAATCCCCAGGTATTCGTCCAGGTTGAAGGTCGTAACGCCTGAGAAATCCAACCCCTCCTCGCGATGCATGCGCACGAGTCCTCTGTACGTCCCGATAGGGGTTGAGCCTGTCGCCAGGCCCAAAACAGCATTCGGTTTCTCACACACCAGCGCGGCGATGATCCTCGCCGCACAGATGCTCATTTCCTCGTAGTTGCTCCTGATTAACACATCCATGTTTATTCCCCCTTGTAGTTGTTGTGAACGTGTTCGTACCCCGAGGTCAGGCAGGCACAGTATAATGCACCCTGGCGCGGAAGTCAAGACTTCGCAGCACGCCAAGCCAGGTAACGCAAAACCGCCCCAACCGTCGCAGGTCGGGGCGGTCTCCGTGCTACTCCAGCCAGGCCGGTTTATCTCCGCGCGGGGCACCGCACGAGGGACAATCCACCCTGTCATCTTCGTCGTCCCTGTATGCTCGACCGCACGACTCGCAATGTGTCCACGCCCGCTCGGCCTCCTCCCGCTTCCGCTGCGCCTCTCGTTCTTTGCGCTGCTGGTCGAGATACGCCTCCTCAGCCGCCCCACCCACGCGGTCAATCACTTCCCAGACACGTTTGGGCAAACCCAGGTCCTGGATGTCCTCGACTAGGTCCTCGACTCCCTCCATCACGCGGCCGGCTGTGTCGAGTATCCCGGCAACACCGCGTCTTCCAAAGAGTAACTGCTTCCCCTGATCCAGGACGGTGCTGCCCACGGAACTTAGCGCGCCTCTCACAGCACCCTGGCTGAGGTCACCGACAGTTACCGTCAGCGTGTCCGCTGTTTCGATCAAGGTCGCGGTCAGTGCTGGGGAGAACTGGTGAGGAGCCCTTTCCTGGCTTTGCAGGACGGTGACCACAACCGCGTCACTGGTCTGGTCAACCTGAACCCGGGTATCATCATCCGCGATTTCCTTCCTCAATGCAGTGACAATAACACCGGCTTTACAACCCTCGAAAGTCACCGCATCGGGATGGGGAGCGACCGCCCCGCCAACCACAGCAGCACCAAGACCTAGCCCGGCGAGAATTTCCTCGCCAGCGCCGGGTTTACTCGCCGCCGAACTGGGTTTTGGTTCAAAAGTAAACCCCTCATCCAGCCGCGCTTGCTCTTCTGCCAACCACTCTTCGAGGCTTTTATCTTTATCTGCCATTTTCTTGCACCTTCCCTATGGGTTCAAGACGCCAAGCGATTATCCGTTCAATTCGTTCCAGAAATCCGTTGACAGTACGTCCCGTGCAAAACCACCGAAATCCATCAGTATTCTAGCACATCTTTGAATTTCCTTCAAACAGCGTAGGAGGAACTAATAGCAGCGTGAAAAAGCATTCAAGTGTCCCGCTTCCCAGTCAGCAATGCAGAACCCTTTCCCAACTCCAAGACCAGAACAGTGGCAATGTTGTGCTCTCCTTCCCAACGTGCTATAATTCGGGAAACGGTAAGGAAGTGTATCCCAATGTTGAGAAGTGGGAACTGATTGATTGCTTGGGAAAGGAGACCGCTCATGGCCCAGACCATAACCCTCCAACTGCCAGGCGAGACGCTCCAACGCTATCGGCGGGGTGCAACCATAGCCCGCAAGTCACTAGAAGAGTTCCTCATGGAGCGTCTGGTAGAGGCCGTCCCTCCACTGGCTGATGATTTGCCGTCTCCTCTGCACGAAGAACTAGAAGTGCTAGAGAGTCTTGACGACAAAGCCCTGTGGAAAGTCGCACAGAGCCAGTTGCCACCCGCCCACCAGCGCCTGTATAGCCGCCTGCTGCACAAAAACAGCCAGGGGACCACCACGGCGCGCGAGAAAGAAGAACTACATGCCCTCGGCGAAGAGGCCCGCCGCCTGACACTGAAGAAGGCTCACGCCTACATGCTGTTAAAGTGGCGCGGGCACCACATTCCCTCACCGGAAGAGTTGCAAAGGCCACAATGACCAGGACGCGCGTCCCCCGGTCCTTGCGCCAACGCGTAGTGGCCGAATTCCGTAACCGGTGTGCCTATTGCCATACCCTGACCTCCGTTACGGGAGCGCGTCTGGTGATAGACCACATCATACCCGAAGCAGCCGGTGGGCAGACCGCACGGGAAAACCTGTGTCTGGCCTGCCATTCCTGCAATGAGTTTAAGGGTGCACAGGTTGAAGCCCAGGATCCGTTGACGGGCAAGCAGGTGCCGCTGTTCCATCCACGCCGACAGCAATGGCACGAACACTTTTGCTGGAGCGAGGATGGCAGCGAAATCATCGGCCTAACCCCTGTAGGACGGACCACCGTGGCTGCCCTGAATATGAATCACCCTGACATCGTGGAAGCACGTCGGCGCTGGGCAAGGGTCGGCTGGCATCCTCCCCAGGAGGATCTGTGCAAAGTCGCACCATGCTAAGACCGCGCTAGAGAAAACAAGAACGATCCGCTTGTAGAATAGAACAGCCCCATGACTCTCGTCTACCTCGCCGTCGCCTGGCTCACAGGCATCGCCCTCGCCAAGACAACCAGCCTGCCATGGCAGGTGCTGCCCGTGCTCAGTCTGGCGGCGTTGCTCGGCCTGGTGCTGTGGCGGGATGACCGCCGCGTCCGGCTGGGCGCGTTGTGCGTGCTGGCGTTGGCCCTGGGCGCGGGCCGCCTCCTCCTTACCGTCCCCCACTTTGACGAGGCCACACTCGCGACCTACAACGACACCGGCTGGGTGAGACTCGAGGGGCTCGTGGTGGGAGAACCGGACGAGCGGGACTACTACACCAACCTGCGCGTGCGGGTCGAGCGGCTGACATTGCCCGACGACACTGAACTGGAGGTCGAGGGGCTGGCGCTGATCAGGGCCGGCCATTACCCCCAGCGGTACTACGGCGACCGCGTGCGGGTCGAGGGGCTGCTGGAGACGCCGCCTGTCTTCGAAGAATTCTCCTACCGCGAGTACCTGGCTCGACAAAACATCCACTCCGTCGTCCGCCGCGCTCAGGTCACGTTGCTGGCCGAAAACCAGGCCAACCCTATCCTGTACCACCTTTTCGCCTTCAAGCGGCACGCCCAATCCACGATCGCCAGCATCCTCCCGGAACCGCAGGCCTCTCTACTGACCGGCATCCTGTTGGGCGTGGAGACGGGCATCCCGGCCGACCTGATGGACGACTTCGCCGCCACCGGCGCGACCCACATCATCGTCATCTCAGGATTCAACATCACCATCATCGCCGGCATCTTCGCCAAGTTGGCGCAGCGGCTGTTCGGCCAGCGATGGGCAGCCTGGGTCGCCATCGCGGGAGTGATGGTCTACACGATATTCGTCGGGGCATCGGCGGCGGTGGTACGGGCAGCATTTATGGGCATCCTTTACCTGTTGGCCCTGCACCTGGGACGCGGCACATTGGCCCCTGTTTCCCTCGCTGCAGCAGCCATCGGGATGACGGCGCTGAACCCCCACACGCTATGGGACGTAGGCTTCCAACTCAGTCTCGCCGCCACGGCGGGATTGGTGTTCTATACCGAACCGCTGGAGCGTTTCTTCGAGCGGGCGCTGGCACGGTTCACCTCCGCCGAACGCGCGCAGAAGATCGTGGGATTGGTCAACGATGCGTTCATTGTCACGTTCGCGGCGCAGATAACGACGACCATGATCCTCCTATATCACTTCGGGCGGCTCTCCCTCGTCACGTTGCTGACGAACTTTCTCATTCTCCCTGCACAACCAGGGGTAATGATCTGGGGAGGCATTGCCACGCTGCTGGGCATGGTCGTCCAGCCGCTGGGGCAGGTGGTTGGTTGGGTGGCCTGGGTTCTCCTCACCTTCACTATCGAGGTAGTGCGACTGACGGCGCGGGTGCCCTTCGCCTCGGCGGAGGTAGAGATGGATGGTTGGATGGTGTGGGGATACTACGCGTTCCTGGGCGGCCTCACCTGGTACCTGGCGCAGCCCCGAGAGCGGCGCGACGAGTTGCGGGACGGCTTGAAGAAACCAGGTTTTTTCGTGAAAACCTGGTTTCTCTCCACCCAGGAGACGAAAGTGCTCACCAGCGCAGCCGCCATCCTCCTGGTGCTGGCCTTCTTCGCCTGGCGCACGCTGCCCGACGGTCGTCTCCACGTCGTCTTCCTCGACGTGGGGCAGGGGGACGCCATCTTCATCCAGACCCCCTCCGGCCGGCAGGTACTGGTGGACGGCGGCCCCAGCGAGACGGTGCTCCTGTCGCAGTTAGGCCGCCAGATGCCCTTCTGGGACCGCACGCTCGATTTGATGGTGCTCACACACCCCGACTCCGACCACGTCACCGGGCTGGCGGGGGTGTTGGAACGGTACCAGGTGGACACGGTGATCTTCCGCGAGGTGGAGGTGGAGTCCGAGGTCTACGAGTACTGGCTGCAGTTGTTGGGGGCAGAGGGAGCGACGGTCTACCAGGGCGAGGCGGGGCTGCACCTGACGCTCGACGAAGGGCTGGAGATGGTCGTGCTACATCCGGGGGTGGAACTGGTCGGCGGGAGAGAGGGGAACACCAACAACAACTCGGTCGTGACCCGGCTGACCTACGGGCATGTGTCGGTGCTGCTCCCTGGAGACATCGAGGCGGAAGTGGAGCAGCGGCTGGTAGCGGAGGAGGCCCCTCTGGGCAGCACGGTGCTGAAAGCAGCCCACCACGGGAGTTGCAGTTCGACGACGCAGGAGTTTCTGGACGCGGTGGGCCCAGAGGTGGTGGTCATCAGCGTGGGGGCAGACAACCACTTCGGCCACCCCTGCACCGAGGTAGTGGAACGGCTGGATCTTGCCCTGAGCCCCTCGGCTTCGTTCGGGATAAACTCCGTCGAAGGGGGCTTTCCGGTCTACCGCACCGACGAGCAGGGCGCAGTTGAGGTTATCACCGACGGGACACGGCTGTGGGTGGAGACGGAACGGTGAGCACTTACGACGGCGGCATCCAGGTTGCCCTCGCTGTCCGCATCCCAGCCGTCAGATGTACTGTCCACCATCAACCTTTATCACTTCGCCGGTGATATGGCGCGCCTGATCCGAACATAGGAAAGTAACCAGGTGGGCCACATCCTCGGGCTGGCCCATCCTACCCAGCACAATTTCGGCCACAAACCTGTCCTTCAACTCGCGCGAGAGAGCCCGCACCATATCCGTCTCGGTGATCCCAGGCGCGACAGCGTTCACGTTGACCCCGTAGGGACCCAGGTCACGCGCCACAGACTTGGTCAAGCCAATGACCCCGGCCTTGGCCGCCGAGTAGTTGGGACCAGCCTGACGGCCGCGCAACCCATGAATCGAAGCGATGTTGACGATCTTCCCTGCCTCCTGTTGGCGAAAGATGGGAGCCACGGCGCGGCTGTAGTTGAAGGTGCCCTTCAGATCGACGTCCAGCACCTCGTCCCACTGCGTCTCGGTCATGGCCCAGATCGTTTCGTTCTGGTGAATGCCCGCATTGTTGACCAGGATATCCAGCCGTCCCCAGGCAGATACTACCTGCTCCACTACCTGCTGGGCCTTGGCAAAGTCAGCCACGTCTGCCCGAAAGGATAGAGCGCGACGCCCAATATCCCTGAGCCGATCCATCACTTCTTGGGCCTTCTCTGTATCCTGGCGGTAGGTAAAAGCCACGTCAGCACCAGCAGCAGCCAGACCCATCACGATGGCGTGCCCGATGCCTCGGCTGCCACCGGTCACCAGGGCGACCTTGTCTTTTAATGACTCCATAGGCTCGCCTCCTTTGCTCACACTAGCGGCTTAACCTCAAATTCCGACCAGCCTGATTCATACTGGTGGCCCAATTCCTCTTTCATCTTCAGATAATCTTGAATCCCCTGCTCCAGAGTGTAGACAGGCTCATAACCCAATTCCTCTCTGGCACGGCTCATATCTTGAGCATAGGCATCAATAGGATTGGGAATGTCGTGGGCCTCTTTGTGGTGGACGGTCACCCCCGGCACAAGGTTCTGCAACAGTTTTACCACCTCGCTGTTGCGGTGGACGTACCCGCCGACGTTGAAGATAATGTGTTCGGGCTGGGACGCTTGAGCGGCCAGCAGGTAGGCTCTGACGATATCCTTGACGTAGACGTAATTGGCGTAGTAATCCACCGGCGGCATCTCCAGAGGCCGGCCCAGGAGAGCGTTCTCCAGTAGAAGGTGTGAGATGCTCAGGTCACGACGACGGCTTTTGCCCAGGCCATAGACTACTGACTTGCGGAGACCGACGTTGTCCAAGCCATACGCCTCCCGATAGTGCCGGGCGATGTGTTCGTTAAAGAGTTTGCAGGCTCCGTAAAGGGTCGTCGGGTTGACGAAAACATCCTCGCTGAGCGGTTCATCAGGGTAGAATTCTGCCAGGCCATATACAGCCTGGCTGCTGGCCCACACCACCCGCCTGACCTTCAGTATCCGCGCTGCTTCCATCACGTTGTGGAACCCGGCACAGTTCACCTGCATCGCCGTGCCCAGCCTGTTGTCGGTGTCGGGAACGAGCAGGTAGGCCAGGTGGAACACGACGTTGACGCGGTGGTCCGCCATCACCCCCATCAGGTGCGGCATGTCCGCCACGTCACCGTAGACGAATGTGACCTTGTCCATGCAATCAGCGACGTAACTGGCGTCCGGGGTAAAGTCCAAGACAACAACCTTTTTGCCTTGGCTAACCAACTCGCGCACCAGGTACGAACCGATGAAGCCAGCGCCCCCCGTTACCAGGCATACTTCGTCGCTATCCCATTGCACTGCGGCTTTCGATGTCATCTATTTACCACCCCTGGCTGATTGAGAGTTCTCGGAAAGTCGAATAGGTAGCATTTTGACGGGTAGCAGGCCAATCGTATTGGCCGTCCGGGGCCATACAGCGCCCAACACGGTTGGGCTACTACCCTTTTCCGAGAGAACTCTGATTGTGATTGCTGACTTGTCAGCAATGAAAAAAACGAGAGCGGGGCGACCTTGTCCTCAGCCTCCGATCTTCACCCGGAAGCCGTATGAAGCCAGAATATCTCGCAATCCGGTGACTTCTTCCTCCTTCACGGTAAGCGCGCTGCCCATAGGGTACTCCATGCCCAACCGCTCGTATTTGCCCCGGCCGAAGCGATGGTAGAGCAGCAGGTCAATCTCGTGGACTGTGCCGAGTTCTTGAACAAAGCGGGCCAGAGCGTGGGCGCTTTCCTCGTCATCGTTGTAGCCAGGGATGACCGGCCGGCGTACGATGATGGGCTTGTCCATGTGAGCCAATTGCCTCAGGTTGTCCAGAATCAATTCGTTGGACACCCCAGTGTAACGCTTGTGCCTGGCCGGATCTGTCTCCTTGAGGTCGTATAGGATCAGATCCAGATGTGGCAGAAGAGCCTGCCAAACCTCCCACGGGGCGTGGCCACACGTTTCGATGGCGGTGTGAATGTCTCGCTCCTGGCAGCCTTGTAGCAATCTCTGACTGAATCCGGGCTGAGCCATTGGCTCTCCACCGGAAAGGGTAACCCCTCCTTTTAACTCCTCGTAGAAGGGACGATCCTCCTCCACCAGGGACAAGACTTCGTCCACTGTCATCAAGCGACCGATCTGTTCCAGTGCTTCGGCGTAACACTCTTCCAGACAACGCCCGCACAAGTCACAACGCTCCGGCAATACCTGTTTGTGCCCGGCTTCATCCGCCACGATAGCCGATTGAGGGCAGACAGCCAGGCAAACGTCGCAGCGAATACACCGCTCGTGCCAGAACACAATCTGCGGCTCCACCTGCTGCGATTCGGGATTGGAGCACCACAGGCAACGGAGCGGGCAGCCTTTGAGGAAAACCGTGGTCCGGATCCCTGGCCCGTCATGAATAGAGAACTTCTTGACGTCGAAAACCCATCCCGCTGAGCCCTCGTTGGCCTGGTCTCGCATTACAGTCCTTGCTCGGTTCTGGAGATGATCTCATCCTGCAGATCGCGACTCAGGCGCACGAAGTAGTCACTATAGCCGGCCACTCGTACAACAAGGGTGCTGTATTCCTCGGGATGTTCCTGGGCTGCCTGCAAAGTTTCTGCCGAGACCACATTGAACTGGATATGGTGTCCACCTAGTTTGAAATAGGTTCGAATCAGATGGCCGAACTTGCGTAGCCCCTCTTCACCGCTGACAGCCGTCGGGTGAAACTTCATATTCAGCAGCGTGCCACAACAGCGCGCATGGTCCAACCGGGCCATGGAGCGAACGACGGCCGTCGGGCCATTGCTGTCCATCCCCTGCACCGGCGAGATACCCTCGGATAGTGGCGTCTCGGCCAAGCGGCCGTCGGGCGTGGCCCCGTTCAAAGAACCGAACCAGATGTGGGTGGTCGTGGGGATCATGTTGGCGGCGTAGGGGACACCCTCTGCGTTGCGGTGCTTTTCCAGTTCATCGCAGAACATTTCCACCACGTCGTGAGCAATGGTGTCCACGTAACCATCACCGTTACCCCACTTGGGTACACGGTTCAGGAGCATCTGTCGCAGTCGTCCGTAGCCAGCGAAGTCGGCTCGGAGAGCGGTCACCAGTTCCTCCAGCGACGTCCTCTTTTCGTCGTAAACCAGCCTCTTGATGGCTGCTAGAGAATCAGCCATTGTGCCTGTGCCCACTCCGCAGATTAACGGCAGGTTGTACCGTGCCCCGCCATCGTGATAGTCCCGTCCCTTCTCCAGACAATCGCTGATCAGCAGCGAGGTAAAAGGCACCGGACAAAACTCAGCGTAAGCCTGCCTGGCAATGCCATCGTAGACGGTCTTGAGTTCGATGGCATGGGCCAATTGCTGACGGAAGGCCTCCATCAGTTGGTCGAAAGAGATGAAGTCACGCGGGGCTCCGGTACTGGGTCCCAACTGTGCACCCGCCAGAGGGTCAACGCCATTGTTCAGGGCCAGTTCAAGGCACTTGGGCATGCTGAGATACCCGCTGGAAGCCATGTTGTCCTTGCCCTGGACGACAAGTTCAACACAGCCGTTAATTCCACCCAGGCGGGCATCCTCCAGAGTTTTGCCCTTATGGAGCAACGCCTGGACCTTCTCATCGTCGTTAAATACGGCTGGCAGACCAAAGCCCAGGCGTATCACTTCACAGGCTTTCATCAAAAAGCGGTCGGGCGTTTTCTCCGAAATGAGCGCCGCGATCTGAGGCTGAGGCAACTTGAGCCGGCCCGTGACATCCAGGCACAAGTAGGACAATTCATTGGTGGCATCCTGTCCTTCAACTGTCTGACCTGCCAGGTTCAAGTTCTGAAAGTCGTTATAGGTTGTGCTGGCCTTGGCCGTTCCACCCTCTTTCACCACGGTGAGCTCGTTGAACTTGATCCACAAGCACGCCAACAACTCCCCTGCCTGCTCTTGGGTCATTCGTCCCACGTCTATGTCCGTCCGGTAATAGGGGTACATATACTGGTCGAACCGGCCGGGGCCGATGGCGTAGGAGTTGGTCTCCAGGTTCAAAATGAGGTGTACAAACCAAAAGGACTGCAGCGCCTCGTGAAAGGTCCGAGCCGGATGGGCAGGTACCCAGCGGCAGATTTCAGCGCTCTGTTCCAGTTCGGCGCGTCGCACTGGGTCGCTCTCCGCCGCAGCCAAACGTTCAGCCTCCTCGGCATATCGCTCAGCGAAGCGGACGGCCGCGTCGCAACATAAGGACATGCCTCGCAACAGGTGGATCTTTTTCAGGCATCCCCTGTCCTCATAGTTGATTTTCTTGAGTTCGTCCTCGACCCTGGCCTTCAGACCCAGGAAGCCCTTCTTCAACACACGCTCATAATCTACCGTGATATGGCCGATGGTCCGGTTTAGATAATAGTGAAAAAAGAGCCCGGCATCGGTAGCCCGCTGTATCTCCGAGGGCAAGACTTCCATGATACGGTTATAAACCTGTCTGCCCCGCCAATAGTCGAACACCTCAGCGCGCAATGTCTCCTTGGTCTCATCGCTGACGCAGAAAGGCGCTTCGTCTCGCAGGGCAATGGTGTCGATCTCTTCTTCCACCCAGTCGGAGGCGACCTCGGGGTACAGCGGAGAGCCAAGGATGGCAGGCGTCTTGCATCCCACGACGAGTTCTCCATCGCGGATGAGCACGGTGACACCATCGAGAATCTGCCACATCGCCTTGGCCCGTCGAATGGTGATAGGCTGGCCTTCTGTCTGGGCGTAGGCTCCGGTGACCAGGACAGCACGTTCGGCGAAAACCTCGGGCCTGGCCGTGTAATACTTATCCAGTAGCCCTTGCACGCGCGACGACAATTTCAGTTCTTCCATCGTTAGTTTCTCCCCGCGAATACGTCATTCCGAGGAGCGCAGCGACGAGGAATCTCGCTTGAAATTGTCGGACTTCCATCAAGAACGAGATTCTTCGCTTCCTTCGGTCGCTCAGAATAACAGGTGCTGAACAGCATCTCTTCCGGCTACTAATCCATGACACATCCACCGCTGAAAACAACATTCTCACCGGTCATAAAACTCGCCGCCTCGGAGACCAGGAAGAGAACGATCTGGCCAACCTCCTCCGGTTGTGCTCCCCTGCCCAGGGGGACGTGCTTCAACCCTTCTTCAAACCGCCCGCCGGACATAGCGTGCTTGGTGGCTACCCACCCTGGAGAAATCGCGTTGACGTTGACCCCATAGGGCGACATCTCCGCTGCCAGGCACTTGGTGAAGGTGACCACCGCCCCTTTCGACGCACAGTAGTGGGAGTTGCCGTACCCGGAACGCCCCGGCATGATACCAGGCTGCATGCCATCCACAGAGGCAATATTCACGATCTTGCCACTGCGCTTGGCCATCATCGTCGGTATGACCGCCTGACAGCAGTTGAAGGCGCCCTTGATATTCACATCAAATACCCTGTCCCATTCCCCCTCCGCCATGTCAACTACAAGCGCGGACGGATACACGCCGGCGACGTTAGCCAGAATGTCAATTGTGCCAAAGCGTTCCAGGGCTGTCTCTGCCAGGCGTTGAGCGTCACTCCTGCTCGCCACGTCCATCGGCACTGCGACGGCAGATTGCCCCACCCCCTCGATTTCGCGGGCAGTGGCCTCCCCCCACTCGGGGACGATTTCCCCGATAACGATGCGGCAGCCCGCCTGGGCCAGGACGTGTGCAGTTGCTTTGCCAATGCCCGCTCCTGCGCCGGTTACGATAGCAACTTTGTCGTGCAGGTCTATGCCCTTGAGAAGTGGCAGGTTAGCCACCTTATTTGACAGATTCATCTGGTTCACCTCCTGAGGCTATGAGCACCAAACCCCTTCGGATGCGCAACTCATCCGACAAGTGCTGAGGTCATCGCGGGCGCTGTCAAACGATCGCTCCCTACACTATGCTCTCAATCCATGAAGATGCCACCGTTGACATCCAGAATCTCTCCGGTGATGTAGCCGGCGACATCGGAGACCAAGAACAGCACCGCTTCGGCCACGTCCTCTGGTGTGCCCAATCTGCCGACGGGGATTTCCTCTACGGCATGCCGCCATCTATCCGACTTTTTGCGCAGGGTCTCAGTCCCAATCCACCCAGGGGACACGGCGTTGACACGAATGCCATAGGTTGCCATCTCGCAAGCCAGTGTCCTGGTGAAACTGATAACCCCGGCCTTAGACGCTGCGTAGTGTGCATTGCCGGTAGTGCGGGTCTTGGCGTCCACCGAGGCGACGTTCACGATCACTCCCTGGCGTTGGACTATCATCCGCCTGACCGCAGCCTGAGAACATAGAAAGACTCCTTTGAGGTTAATGTCCATCACCAGGTCCCACTCTTCTTCCCTAATCTCGATGATAGGTGCGCTTGGATATATCCCGGCGTTGTTCACGAGGATATCCAACTTGCCAAACGACTGAACTGCTCTCTCCGTCAGCGCCTCCGCGTCCTGCAGATTGGTGACATCCACCTTCAGAGCCACAGCCCGGCCTCCCCGGGTCTCGATTTCTTGCGCTGTTTGCCGCGCTACCTCCAGATTGATGTCGCTGACAACAACGTCCGCGCCTTCACGCGCCAAGATCAGGGAAATGGCGCGACCAATCCCCTGCCCTGCCCCGGTTACTGCAGCCGCTTTTCCTTTCAATCGCATCGCTGGCCCCCTGTCTATCAAATCCTAAAGGAATGGGCAATCTGCTCAGAATAGAGAACTTCAATACTCCTCAAATCATCTACGACTCTACTGAAAAAAGGTCACTCGCCACCAGTTGGTGGGGAAAACCAGGCCAAAAAGCACCGTTTTTGATGATGCCGTCCCTAAATTTGGCCGTTTTCAGGGCAAAAGTGGGGCGCTGTCCCTATTGAGTCCTCCGATTC
>JAUWOI010000124.1 GCA_030612185.1 Anaerolineae bacterium | reverse complement strand
AGGGCCAACTCGCCGAAGAAGTCGGTGGGGCCAAAGGTGTTGACTGTGACCTTGTCGCCATCGGCCCGCTCGCGGACGGCCTTGGCCTGGCCCGATGCGATGATGAAGAACCCTTCGCCCCCCTTATCCTGGGTGACGATGGCCTTGCCAGCGGCGTACTCACGCGGCACGAATTTCTGGGCCAACCGTTCGAGTTGGCGCTTCTTCAGGCCTTGAAACAGCGGTACTCTGTTCAAGAAGCCTACCGTTTCCTTCACGTCTGCCATTTTTCTTCCTCCTATCAGTCTCTATAGAGTAGTTCAGCCACCCAGCCGATCCCCAACTCGTGTAGTTTGCCCGTAGTAGGTGCTCCGGTTTCCTTGTCCCACCCGCGCATCTCGTAGTACAAGTCGAGGGCCTGGGCGATATCCTCGGCTGGTACCTTTGTCCCCTGCTTGGGGCCTGACTCGAAGGGGGTGGAGAAGCGCCAATGGGCCACATCATCCTGGGCGGTGAAACCCTCCCGGTAGTTGAAGGCGCGGGCCAGGGCCAACGCCCTTTCCCCCGCTTTCATCAGTTCAAAGATGGAACTGTTCCATCCGGTCACGCCCTGCACGACGTCGCGCATCTGCTCCCTGCTGTAGGGCATGAACATGCACAGCCCCAGGCAATTCCAGAACACCTGCCAGTCAATGTGATACTTGGCCAGGCGCACTTTCTCCGGGCCCAGATAATCGAATGGCATGGGCTTCAGGATGCCCAGAGACCGCACGCCCTGAATGCCCCCCTCCGATGCGTAGCCGTCGTCGTGGATGTTGTGCATGTGGTCGGCGCCGGTGGGCGATGTGGCGTAGCCCAGGTCGTGGGCGAATTTGATGCGGGGTTCGTGCATCGGGAACTCTTGCCCTTTGACCTGCATAGCGTAACGCTCCGTCTCCCGTCCGATCCTCTTCGCCGCCCGTAGAGAGCCTTCAGCCAGCAGGTTCCCAAACCCCTGTCGGTGAGCGATCTGCTCAATCAGGTTTGTCATCGCTTGAACGTTGCCAAAACGTAACTCGATACCGCCCGTGTCCTTCTCTGTCAACAGCCCCCGCTCGAAACATTCCATAGCCCAGGCAATCGTCACGCCTGTGGAGATGGTGTCCAGCCCGTAAGCATTACAGAGTTGGTTCCCGTAGGCGACGGCTTCCAGGTCGTCAATACCGCAGCAGGAGCCGAGAGCGGCCGCTGTCTCGTACTCTGGGCCACCGTAAACCGGGTCTACCTCGTAGCGGCCTGTGACTTTTACCTTCCGCTTGCAGGTGACGGGGCAGGCAAAGCAGGTGTCTCGTCCCACCAGGATGGTGTCCGTCATTGTCTGCCCGGTGAGATTGTTCGCTTCCTCGAAGGAGCCCTGCTGAAAGTTGCGGGTGGGCAATCCGCCGGCTTGGCTGAGGTATAGCAGGCCATTATCGGTGCCGTTCTCGTGGAGCCCCAAGGCCCACGTCTCCTTGAAGTTGTCGCGCAGCCAGTCCGCCACCTGGCGCACCTGGTCACGATTGGCGAGTTCTACCCGGCCGGTCCCGCGCACGACGACGGCCTTCAGGTTCTTGGAGCCCATCACCGCGCCCAGGCCGGTGCGGCCTGCGGCCCGGTTGACGTCGTTGATGACGCAGGCGTAGCGTACCAGGTTCTCACCCGCCACTCCGCACTGAGTCACGCGGATGCGCTTGTCCCCCAGTTCATCCTTCAGGACCTCCTCCACCTCGGCGGTCTTTTTGCCCCACAGGTGAGCCCCGTCGCGGATCTCTACCTGGTCGTCCTTGACCCACAGGTAGACGGGTTTCTCCGCCTGACCGGTGATGATGATCGCATCCCAACCGGCGCGTTTCAGTTCCACCCCCCAGAAGCCGCCTACGTCTCCCTCGCCGAAACCTCCGGTGAGGGGAGACCGGGCCCCTACTGCGCTCCGGCCACTGCCTCCCACAGGTGCGCCGGTCACCACCCCGGTGGCAAAGATGAGCAGGTTGTCCGGTCCCAGGGGATCAGTCCCTGGCTCCAGTTCCTGGAGCAAGTAGTGGGCGATCATGCCCCAGCCGCCAAAGTAAGTGCGGAAAAAGTGCTCACCGGGTTGTTCCACCTCCACCTTCCCGGTCGTCAAATCAACGCGCAGAATTTTGTCATGGTAACCACAAGGCATTGCAATCTCCTGTTAGTTATTTTATGTAACCCAGATAGCGGCTCTGGAGTTTAAGAATAGTGTCTAACGTCTCTTCGGCGGCTTTTACACTGTCAACGACCGGATCAACCAGCAGGGCTTGCAAGGCAACTTCACGAGAACCGGTCAATACTGCTTCTGTCGTCAAGTCGTGAACGGCTACCTGGTTGCACAGTAGCCCCGCGATCCCTTTGGGAAGTGCTCCCAATTTTACACCATGTACACCATCTTTATCCACAATCGCCGGAACTTCTACGACCAGGTCTTGCGGCAGGTTGTCAATCAACCCGTCGTTGGAGATGTTTACGGCCAGCTCTTCGTGATGTGAATCGGTGAGAATTCCTTCCATGATTGGCACAACTCGCCAGTATTCCTCCTTGATCGTACCTTCGATTCTGGACAGGGGAACCTGTTCCAGGCACCATGCTTTGTACAGGGAATAGAAGTCCAGAATCCCTTTGTGGTCAACCACTTCGTGTGCCCATTGGATGTATTCTCCAAAGTGACTGTCAGTAGTTATGGGCAGATAGCCGAACCGGTTCAGTATTTCCATGAACAAACCCCGCTCTGGCATATTCTCAAAGTATTTGGGTGCTCTTTCACGGACGTCCGGGTATGCGTCTTTGCCTGTGTCTTTGTATCTTACCTCGAGAAGCACGCTAAAATGATTCAGCCCGCCTGCCTTGAACGATAGATTCGATAGAGGGGTTTCCAGTATGTGGGGCAGGTGCATCGGCAGTGAAGCAACCTCGTGGCACAGGCCGATCAACTTTAGATCGGGATATTTCCTCTTTACGGTCAGGCAAATGCGGCTCATTGGATTGCTGAAGTTGATCACATGCGCGTCTGGACAGATGGTGCTGATGTCATTGCATATTTCGAGGATTGGAGGTATGATGCGCAGAGAATGGAATAAACCGCCCGGCCCGCCATTTTCTCCGAAAACTTGCCGAATACCATATTGCAAAGGAACCTTCCAATCCTGCTCCCACAGTTCGTAACGATCCCCAACTTCAATGGAGATAATACAAAACGTCGCATCTTGTAGGGCATCTGGGCGTGAGGTCGTGGCGGAAAGGGTGTAGGGCAACTCATTCTCTCGAATGTGCTGGTGTGCGATCTCCTCCACTTTGCGCAAGGCTTGAGGGTTGATGTCGTGCAAAACGATGGAACTGCCTTCCAGGACCTTGCTCTTGAAGATATCCCCCAGAGTCCCAAGCCCGAACATAGCGCTACCGGCGCCTATTAAAACTATTGTATTTTTCATTTTATGCACCTCGAATTGAAATACTGGGAATGAAGCAGCAATTAGCGGGGCGTGTGTTTTCTCTCCTGAGCGGTTTTTGTCCACCGGTGCCCACAGTATTTGCACTCAAAATGATCCTCGTAGGTCTTTTCCGTCACCTGGATCAGTTGCCGCCGGCTCGGATCTCGGCTAAATATGCTCTGCTTATCCTTCCATTCCGTGTAGACCCGCGAGTGAATCACTTTGCTCTCCACCAACTCTCCAGCCCCAGTCTTGTCGCACTCGGGGCATTTCGTCGCCCGCTTATTCAACCACACCAGCCAGAGGTAGGAACACCCGATCCCTACCAGGAGCATGAGACCAAAGAGGCCACATATCATCAGAGAAGGATACAGGATGTCAAACCCCTTCATTTTCCTCTCCGGTTTCCAGTCTCACTGCGCCACAGGTGAGCCATCAGATGAAGAGCGCCAGGACGATGACGGCAACCTCGGCGGCTATCGTCCGACTGAAGAGTTTCCAGGATTGGGGTTGGCCGAAATGCTTGAGATGGTATTCCCCACATCCGATAGTCACCCCGATGCATACGATGCTCATGACCACCAGTGGTACTATGCCCAACGCCTGCGCACTTATGTACTCACGGGCGTAGAACCCGTAGGTCATGGCAAAGTGGGCGTACATTCTGATTGTGATAGCCCGAACAGTGAGAATCTCCAGGAAACTCACTACACTCGTGAACGCCCACAGTACCAGGGTGAGCGCGACTAATTTGGGGTCTCTTTTTATCGGCAGGCTGTTTTTATCCAGCATTTCCAACCCTCGTGTTCAGGGCGCGCTCTCCTGGCAGCGCAGCGGCAGCCACGTGGGGACGTCCATAACCTGGCTGCGGATAGTACCCAGATATGGCGATGGGTCAAGGGCAAACTCTATCTCTGCGCCTCTGGAAGGCGTCTCCTCCTCCGGTATCAGGGGTACGTCTTCTGAGGAGAACTCGTCCTCCGGCATCAGCCCCACTATTTCGCTCGGAAAGGATCCGTCTTCCAACGCCGTCACTATGGCAAAGTGCAGGTGTATCCACATGGGCCTGCCCGGGACCCCACCCCATGCCCCCTGGTAGCCGAGCAACTGTCCCGCTTCGACCGGCACGCCTTCGCTGCCCGGCGGAAAGTCCGCGACGACGAAAGACTCACCAGCCTCGCCACCAGCCATGTCCCCATAAAACGACCATACCTTCTCGCCCGGCCGCACTGGGTCGTCGTGTTGAATCGCGACGGCGACGTTCCAGTCCGAGCGGCGCAGCAGCAGGCCATTGGCCACGGCGTAGACCGGCACAGTGTTCTCATAGCCCGCGCCCATGAAACCAAGTTGATAGGTAGTCCACCACATTCCCATGTCGCCACGGGTGGGCAGCCGCCAGGAGGCGCCAGGACAGGCTTCGAGGCCGGCCGGTTCATTCTCCACGTCGCGGGGGCGAAAGACGATGGTTTGGGCCAGAAACTCGGTGGCCGCGTAATTCTCCGTAATGGCCGATATCATCTCTGGCGTCCAACGTTCTTTGTACACCGGGTGCCCCATAAAGTGATGGATGAGAATGATGGGGAACTCTTGCTCTCGGATACCGGCGAGCAAATCGGTCTGATCCCACCGGCCCGCGTTGGCCAACTGCGTGACCTCGAAGGGTTGGATGTAGAGCGGCCGATTTTGCAGCGTCAGCATACCCATAAATTCATCGGCTAGAACGGGGTCGTCCGCCGTTTGGACGATCCACTCCAGGTCATCGAGTTCCTTCCCAGGATTAACCCGCCACTTTATAGATTCGACGGGACCGCCCAGGGTGGCCTTCATCAACTGTCCAACCTGCAACATCAATAGGATGAGCATAAGGGCGCGCAGCCAGGGGCGCTCGCGGCACCAGGCGAGGAGAGTACCGGCCACCAGGGTGAGGGCGGCGGAAAGCTCCAGCAGGTAGTTGACGTTGGAGCCTATCTTGCCGATGGTCGCTGCCGAAAGGCAGGCCCCGATCAGGTATGGTATCAGGAGCGGCCAGGTCTTTACCCGGCGGGGGGCGAGGAACAGAGAGACGCCACCAATAACGAGCAGGATAGAGGCCATCCCCCGTAGGTCACGCCAGTGCCTTTGAACTCGCTCCACGTCAAACTCGTTGACGTTGGCCGTGACGACGTTGTAAAAGAAACCGCCCCCGGTGAGTAGGTTCAGGGCGAGGAAGAGAACCAGACTCATTCCTCCTACCAGCCCCGCCAACTTGAGGGCTTGTCGCCAGTCTTGTGTCAGCAACCAGACGAAGGCTGCCAGCGGCGCGGCCAGGGCATAGGACTGGCGGGTATAGATCGCCGCGACCAGCAGCAGCGCCGAGACGACCAGCCCCCGCCGAGTCGTGGGCCACCGGGCCGCCACGTATAGCCCGGCCGTGCTGAAGGCCAGGGCGAGCATGTCCACGCGCGCCAGGGCAGACCATCCCACCACGTAGGGAATGGTCAGAAAGAGCGTGCCGGTGACCATGGCCGCCAGGCGATCTTGTGAGCCAGTATAGTAGACGATCAGCGCCAGGAACGTCGCCGAGGCCAGTGCGGACAACAGCGAAATGATACGCCCGGCGCTCAAGTTCGGGCCGAACAATTTGACAAAGGGCACCATTGACAACGGGTACAACGGCGGATAGTTGGAGATGGTGTACGGCGGCGACGAGAGGTCGGGCCGATAGATGTTCTGCCCGGCCGCCAGGCGCATTGCCTGGTCAACCAGGGGTGCTTCGCCATAGTCCAAGGGGTACCGGTGAAAGAGCCCCATAAGCGCGTGGAGAAGAAAGATGAACACTGCCAGGGCCAGGAACATCAGCAGTATGATCTTGGCGCCGTCTTCCAAAAAAGGAACGACGAGTACACCCCATTTCTTTACTTGCTGGTTCATGGTCATTGCTCCTTACCAAGAACGTTGAGCCTGGGTACTGTTCAATTCACCATGGCCAGTTATTATACCCCTTCCTAGTTTTGAGCGCAATGTCCAGATAAGGTGACGGATTGAGAATGTTCTCCGGCACTGCCCCGTCCGGAGACGAACCATCCTCGGCATGGACCGGCACGCTATTCTCGTCGCCTCTTCTTCATCTCCCGTTCACCACAGGCCGACCCGAGTGGAGAATCAACACAGCAAAAATGCCCAAGGCCATGATCAGATCAACCACGATGGCGAACATCATGACTCGTGGCCCAATAGGCTCGAAGAGTTGTCCGATCAGCCAGGGCAGGGTCATACCACCCGCGCTGGCCCCGGCAAAAAACCAGCCGAATACCCGGCCGGTAATCGTCAAACGCCGTTCTGCCAGGGAGAGCGTGGTAGGAAAGATGGAGGCCATTGAGAAACCCAGCCCCAGTGTGCCCAGCCAGGTCGCTGTCAATGCGTTTGACCACAGCAAGATGATGCCCACACTGACCAGGCACCCTACCAAACCACCAAGCAGGATAGAGCGAGGTCTAAGACGAGCAGCGACAGGAATGGTCAGCAGCCGGCCCAGGGTGAGCGCTCCCCAAAATGCCGAAGTCAGATAAGCGGCAGCCGTTTCGCCGCTCAGGCCCAGAGCCATGGCGTAGGTGAATATCCAGCCGCCAAAACTAATCTCTGCTCCTGTGTAGAGAAAAAAGAACAGTGCAATCAGAGCAACCAGCAGACGTTTGTGAGCCTCAGGCTTTGGCGATCTCAGCCGAGCCGTCGAACGATGGTTGATCTGCCTCACGGGGTCGCCTTTAGGAGCCGCCTGAACCGTGGGGCTGGGCAGGCGCAGCAACCAGACAATCACTGGCAGCATCAGCGAGGCTAGTACCCAATAAGCCCAGGTAATATCGTCACTGATTAACACTGTTTGGGCAATGATGATCGGTGACAGAAAAGCGCCGGCCCCAAAGAAAAAGTGCAGTCCATTCATAAATGGCCCAACTTTGTGACGATGCACCCAGATCAGCAAAGTGTTGCCACCCACGTCCAATGTGCCTTCGGCCGCGCCCATAATTAGCAAGGTAGTGGCCAGTAACCACAGCAGCGAGATCAAGGGCGCCAATGCCATCATCACGGCCATAATGATCAGTACGACAGCCATCAGTGGATGACCTGGCGACCGATCATACAATCGTCCCCCCAGAAAGGAGCCGAGCAGGAATCCCAGCGAACGGGCTGTGAAAAGAAAACTGATCTCGCTAATCTGGGTTTGGGTATGTTCGGCCAGGCCGGGCAGAGTTGGCCCCAGCGAGGCTCCAACCATACCCAGGGCAGCGAAGGCGGCATAGTAACCGATTGTTTTGGAAATCTGCCCCGGCTTTTCGAGTGACATCGCTTTCGTTGAATCTGACGTAGATGGAAACATTATTCGATTCGAGTTGCAGGGTGCAAAACGTGAAGACGTGAGACAGGAAACGTGGACAGCCGATCACGTTTCACGTCTCACGTCTTCTATGTGGCGTTGTATTAGACGATCTCAGCGATGTAGATCTCAAAGGGGGCTATAGCCAACTGAGACAGGTCATCTCTATCGCCCCGTGTGTGGCTGGAAAAGACAGTGCGGGCTGTGTGGGCATTCAGTCCAGTCGAGCCATCAAAGTTCAGTGTGTGGGCCTGATCGGACATATTCAACACTACCAGGCAGGTTTGCTCACTGCAGGAGCGCAGGAATGCCAGATAGTCTTCCGCCTCCTCGTGCAGCGGCCTGTAGTCGCCAGCGATAAGCGCGGGGGTCTGCTTGCGCACGCGCAGCAAACGGCGGTAGAAGTTCAGCAGCGAGTCAGGGGCGGCCAGTTGCTCGGCGACGTTGATACTCTGGGAGTAGTTGGGGTTCACGGGTAGCCAGGTCTGCACGCCGGCCGGGCTAAAGCCGCCGTTGGGCGCATTCGCCCAATGCACGGGCGTGCGGCACCTGTCCCGGCTGGAATGGGCTGCCAGGGCCAGGGCTTTTGCTGGTGGCTCTCTCAACTCGTCAACGAGGGTATGATACAGCCAAACACCCAGATTGTCCCGAAACTGGCTGATGTCCTCCAGCAATAGATCGGTCATGCCGATCTCTTCGCCGTTGTAGAGGAAGGGGGTGCCGCGTAGGGTGAGCACGAGTGCCAGGTGGAGCCGGGCAAAAGCGTCGTCGTTCTGCCCATCCCCATAGCGGCTGTAGACGCGCGATGCGTCGTGGTTGTTCAGCGTGTTGCAGGGCCAGGCGCCAGGCGGCAGCGCGGGCAACCGCTCCTGCTGGTTGGCGCGCACCCAGGCGGGCGTGATCTGTTCGGTCTTCATCAGCGGAAAGTTAAAGGCCAGGTGCAGTTCGTTAGTCCCGTCGCCATAGTAGGCTATCTCGCCGGTCTCGCCCACCAGCACGCGGTCGGGGTACTCGTCAATGACCGTTCGCAATTCCTGCATCAACTCGTGCATACCGGGCTGTTCAACCTGGTATTGGAAAATTGTTTTCCGCTGTTCAATGAGCCGCTCCCATTCTTCGCCGCCGACGGCTACGGAGATGAAAGCACGACGCAGTTCAGGAAACGATATCTCGGCAGCCTGGTCAGGCAAGTCTTGATCCTCAAAGATCGTAGCGATGGCGTCGAGGCGAAAGCCATCCACGCCCAGGTCGAGCCAGAAGCGCACCGCGTCCCACAGCGCCTGCTTGACCTCTGGGTTGTGCCAGTTGAGGTCGGGTTGCTCTTTGAAGAAGAAGTGGTAGTAGTACTGATCGGTAGTCGGGTCATATTCCCAGGCCGATCCACCGAAGCCAGAGTACCAGTTGTTGGGCGGGCCGCCGTCCTTGCCGTCGCGCCAGACGTACCAGTCCCGTTTGGGGTTGTCGCGACTGGAGCGAGACTCGATGAACCAGGGATGCTGGTCGGAACTGTGGTTCAGCACCAGATCGAGAATCACACGGAGGCCGCGTTCGTGTGCCCCGTCCAGAAAGCGCTTGAAGTCATCCAGTGTGCCATGCTCAGGCGCGACGCCGGTATAGTCGGCGACGTCGTAGCCACAGTCGAAGAAGGGCGAAGGATAATGGGGCGAGAGCCACAAGGCTTCAATGCCCAGGTCTTGCAGGTAGTCGAGGCGGTTTATCATCCCGTAGAAATCACCGATGCCGTCACCATTGCCGTCGGCGAAACTGCGGGGATAGATCTGGTAAAAGACTGCTTTCTGCCACCAATTTAGTTCTTTCATTGGAACATCTTTGTTTACTGAGTTCTCCTTGATATCGGCGACTTTTCCGTAAGTGCCTTGCATAGCAATGACTTCAGTCGCTCACAATGGGAGACCAAGCGACTGAAG
>JAUWOI010000101.1 GCA_030612185.1 Anaerolineae bacterium | reverse complement strand
ATCAACGCCTGGAACGGTGAGCAGAATCCCACTTTCAATCTTTTCCAAGAGATCTACCTACCCCCGCTGACGAAAGAGGACTGCATCCAGATGGTGCGCAACATCGGGCGGCAGGTGGGGCTGGTCTACGAGGATGAAAGCGTGGCGCTCATCGCCGAGTACAGCGGCGGGCATCCTTTCCTGGCGCGGCAGTTGTGCAGCCTGCTCTACAAGCAGAGAGGTCGCCAGCCGGGGCAGATCGAGGCCGCCGCTATCCCTGCTGCGGTCGAGCACTTTATCTACGACGAGCAGACCGTGACCCACCTGGACGCCGGCATCTGGCAGGACGCCGGGAACCCGGCGCTGTGGGGCGAGGACCAGGCCCAAATCAACCAGGCGCTGCTGCTCGAACTGGCGCAGGCGGATGGCCCCGTGCCGCAGGATAGGCTGCTCGACAGCCCCGACGCCGACCTGCGTCGCACCGCGCTCATTAACCTGGATCGTTTCCATTTCATCCACCAGCCTGAGCCGGGGGCTTACGCCCTGCGCTATGGACTGCTGCGCACCTGGTTGCGCCGCCGTAGATTGGGATTGGAGTGAAACCAATGCCGCGAGAAAATCCATTCTACTACAACCTGCCCGCCCGCTCGGAGGATTTTCTGGGCCGTTGGCCGCTGGTGGACGAGATCGTCGCCGACCTGTGCCGTGCCCGTTCTGATTCCTGGGCCGTGATCGGCGGGCGGCGCTTTGGCAAGAGCAGCGTGCTCAAGGCAGTTGAGACACGGTTGGCAAATCGGCTGACTGATTGTGGCGCGGGAGATTGGCTTGTTTTTCCCCTTCTCGTGGACCTCAAGCGTTGCAAGCCAACCAGCGAGCAGCACATCTATGTTTGCATCATGCGCTACCTCTATCGCACACTGCAACGCAGCCGTGCTTTGAATTGTGATTTTGCCTCGACGGATCTGCACGCGATTATCACACAAGACCGCGACTCGCTTTCCTTTTTCCAGTTTGAGAACGTGTTAGAAGACCTGGTCCGGCGGATGCAAAGTCCGTTCCGTCTCGTGCTGCTGCTCGACGAAGTGGAATCTATGACAGGTTTCGACTGGTCAGAGATCCTATTCAATCAACTGCGCGCGCTGATCTACGATGGCCTATTGGCTGACGTCGTCAAACTGGTGCTGACCGGCTCTGCAAACGTGATCCGCGCCCGTCACGCCGGGTCGCCGCTGCTCAACGCCGTCAAGATCGAACATTTGGCCTCCTTTGCCGAGACTGACTTGCAGACCTTGATCGCGCGCGGCGGCGAGATGCCCGGCCAAGCCGCTGCTGCTGTGCGGGCGCAGAGCGGTGGGCATCCATTTATCGCTCAATACCTGCTGCACCACTTGTGGGATGATGGGCTGGCGCGAGCGACGCCACCACAGATCGAGCAAGTCGCGCGTCAGATGCGGCAAAAGCGCGCCGCCGACTTGCAGGGTTGGTGGGAGGCCGTCGGTGATAGCGGGCAGTGGGCCTACGCTGTTCTGGCGGCTGCCCAGGACTGGTTGGACGAGCGCTCATTGTTGGCCCAAGTCCAGAACACTGACCAACCTCTGGGGCAGGGATTATCCGCCCTGTGTTATCACGGTTTGGTCATACGCGACGAGAGCCGGCAGCGATATCGTGTTGCTGGCAATCTGTTCCTCGATTGGTTCGTGATCAACGGCGCAGAACGGTTGGCAGAATCAAAAACACAGCCCCCAGGCGCGCAGGTTATCATCGAGCATCTCGAGCAACACGTAGGCTCACTGACCACCATTGGTGGTGATGTGAGGGGGCCTGTGGCCTCCGGCAAATTCGAGAGCGCGGCAGCGGTCGGCGGAGGCGAGGCAGTGGATATGCGGGGGGCGCAAGGCTCGCTTTACAAGCCATCCGGCTCTGTGACGCAGTATTTCGCCGACCAGATCACAGTCGTCACTGGCAAGACCGCCTTTCCCGTTCCCACAGCGCCGCCGCCACCACCTCACTTTGTTGACCGAGAGACCGAGTTGGAGAAATTGGCAGCCCGCCTGACAGCCGATGAGCCGACAGCGGCGACTGCGCTACAGGGTATGGGGGGCTCTGGAAAGAGCGCACTGGTCAAGAAACTAGCCCATGCACTGGCAGATCATTTTCCAGGGGGCGTGCTGTGGGCCTCATTGGGAATGCAGCCAGACCAATTCCACATCCTGGAAAGTTGGGCGCTTGCGGCCGGCGGGGATGTGCGGGCACACACTGACCTGCTCAACCGCGCAGCCGCCGTGCGAGCGCTTCTTGCCTCGCGTGGGAAGATGTTGGCTGTCTTGGATGATGTGTGGGAGTATGAATGTCCGCAGTTGCTGATGCGTCACGCTTTGCCGACCAGTGCCACTGTGGTGATCACCACCCGCGACGCAGACCTGGGCAAGCGCCTGCGGTGTCAGATAGAGAGGATTGACACACTCCCCAAGTCGGATGCGCTGGCGCTTCTGGAGAAACTGCTGGGGCCGCTTGGGGCTTACGAAGCAGTGGCGCAGGAAATTGCTCGTTTGGCGGACTATGTGCCTTTGGCGTTGGAACTGGCAGCTGGCCTAGCGGACGACCCGGCTGATCTACCCGATGTAGCTCGTAGGTTGAAGGAAAAGCCAGCGCTGGGTGTGCTGACAATGGGCGCTGGCGAGCAGCGTCGCGAGAGCATTGAGGCCTGTCTCTCGCTTAGCTACGCTGCACTACCCGCTGAGATGCAGCGACGTTTCCGTGCCCTGGGTGCATTCGCGTCGTCTCCCTTCGACGCTGCGGCAGCCGCTGCGGTGTGGGGTTTGGGCACAGATGAAGCAGCCCTTGAAAAAGCCTCGCAATCTCTGCGCTTCCTTTCACGACGTAGCCTCCTATCGCGGCAGGAGGGCAGATTGTACAGTCAACATAGCCTGTTGCGGGCCTATGCGCTGGCGCTGCTGGAACACAAAGGTGAGGTAGAGGCAATAGCCAGTCGCCACGCGGTGCACCATCTGGCGCTGGTGCAAGAGGGCGACTGGCGTGCGATTGAGGCAACATTCCGGCAAATCCGTCACGGCTGGGAGGCGGTCAAGATTTATGCAGCGGAGATGATCGCCGATTACCTGTTGGCTCTTGTCCCTTTCCTGAGATCAAGCGGTCGCTGGGACGATTTTGTGGAATGGGCAAAGTATGCGCTGAAGCACGCGCCGCAGACACAGGATCCAGAGACCAAAGGCCGGCTGCTGAACGAGAGGGGGTACGGCTACTGGCTGTGGGGGCGCTGTGGGGATGCATTGGACTGTCTCCAGCCCGCTTTGAGCCTCTGCCGGGAAGCCGACGACAGATGGGGAGAGAGCCTCTCACTCAATATGATCGGCTTGGTACACCGCGTCGAGGGACGCCTGGATGAGGCGATGGTATATTTCCAGGATAGCCTGGCGATCCGGCAAGAGATCGGGGACCGTGAAGGGGAAGGATTCTGTCTGCAAAACATCGGCCTGGTTCACCGGCTGGCAGGGCGTTACACGGAGGCATTGGACTTTTTGCAGCACGGGCTGGCGGTCTTTAGCGAAGACTCCCATACCGAAGGACAGTCTCTCTGCACAGCCAATCTCGGGCGCGTCTACCGCACGATGGGCCAATACGATCAAGCATTGCACTACATGCAGCGTGGCCTGGCTCTCGCGCGGGAGGTTGGCGACCGGACAGCAGAGGGAGAGACACTCGACACTATTGGCGACGTCTACCGGTTCAGAGGTGAGTACCAGATTGCTCTCGATTTCTACCAACAGAGCCTCGAGGTTCACCAGGAGATTGGCTCACCGGTAGGGCAAGCTTACGTCATCGGAGATACTGGGGATGTCTTCTTCGCTCGAGGCGAGTACGGTCGCGCCATGGAACACTACCAGAAGGCTCTTGAACTGTGGCGATTAGTTGGCGACCGGAAACGAGAGGCATCTTCACTCAATGCGATAGGTTGTGTCCACTGGGTACGGGACGAAAACGAGCAAGCGATGGATTTGCTTCAGCGCAGCCTGACTCTCCATCGGGAGGTCAGCGACCGGACGGGGGAGGGCCGGGCCCTTAATCACATCGGAGGCGTGCACCTGGTCGATGGTGATATTGATCGCGCACTGGACTATTTCCGGCAGGCTCTGGTGATCGCGCGTGAGACCACGGTTCGACCTGGGGAAGGAGTTGCGCTCAACAACATCGGGCTGGCACACGCCGGCCGGGAGGAGTACGAGGCAGCGCTCGACGATCTGCAGCGCAGTCTATCCATCGCGCAGGAACTGGGTGAGCGGGCAGCAGAGGGAACTGTGTGGTGGAACATGAGCAATCTCTATCGCCAGATGGGGCAACTGGAAGAAGCTGAAAAGGCGCAGGCTAGAGCATCCGCCACCAGCGATCAACTGGGCTGCGCCTACGACGACGGTGTGCGCCGGTGGTTTGAGTGAGACTTTGGTGATCCAACGACTGGACAAGAAGGAGGACATTGATGGCAGAGAGATTTGTACAGGGTTATGCTCTTATCATTGGTATCGGGGCCGATTTACCCAACACGGTAGACGACGCCAGAGGGCTGGCGAACATCCTGAAGGACTCGGAGCGTTGCGCCTATCCACCCGACCAGGTTCACCTGCTCACTGGCGAGCATGCCACCGCCGCCAACATCCGCACGGTCCTCGAAACACTGGCCGAATCTACGGATTCCGAATCTACGGTTCTGGTCTACTTTTCCGGTCATGGCTACCAGGCTACAACCTCCATCGGCGAGGCTTATTACCTGTTACCCTACGGCTACGATGTCCAGAGGCTCAACAAGACCGCCATTAGCGGCCAAGAGTTCACCGATAAACTACGCGCCATCCCAGCCCAGAAACTCCTGGTACTGCTGGATTGCTGCCACGCGGGCGGGGTAGGAGATGCCAAAGCACCCGGGCTGGAACTGGCGAAGTCGCCGTTGCCGCCGGAGGCTACGACTCTGTTGGCCGAAGGGAGCGGACGAGTGCTCATTGCCTCGTCGCAGGAGGATGAACTCTCGTTTGCTGGCAAGCCCTACAGCGCCTTCACGCTGGCCCTGGTCGAGGCTCTGTCCGGAGTTGGCGTGGCGAAGAAGGATGGCTACGTGCGCGTGGCCGATGTTGCGCTGCACGCCCGCGAGGTGGTGCCAGGGCGCACCAAGCAGCGGCAGCATCCGATTCTCCACTTCGAGCACGCCGACAACTTCGTCCTGGCCTACTACGCCGGCGGCGACACGCAACTCAAGGGCCTGCCTTTCGACGTCGAGCCCGAGATTGAGCCGGAGTCAGGGGCCTGGACAGCCTTCGACCAGCGCGGCCAGACTGTTCACGGTCCGCAGACTAACATTGTTGGTGATGTGCAGGGGCCGGTGCTGTCCGGTCAGTTTGGTGGCCCGGTCGCGGTCGGTGGCGGGGAAGCGGTGGATCTGCGAGGGTCGCATGACGCGGTCTACAAGCCCAGTGGGCCGGTGGATTAGCAGTTCGGTGACCGGATACAATCGCGGGCGATGGCAACGTGATCGGCAATCATGGCCATTCCGCCGCTATCAAGCAAAGCGTGGCGGATGTCACCGTAGACGACTTCTTGTGCTCGCTGAGCAATCTGCAGCAGACATTGCCCAGAGTGCATCGCACCTAATCACAAGCCATGTCAGACTTCCTGGAGCAACTGAACCGCCGCTTGAAGCGCAAGCAGGCCGAAGAGGCCACCAGGGGAACGGTCGAATCAAGTGAGGTGGATATAGAGGAGGACATCGCCCTCGTCTTTGCGCCCGCTGGCCCGGTGGCCCATCTGTTGGGCGATACTTACCGCCCTCGGCGCGGCCAGGCGCTGATGGCGCGACTGGTCAAACGCGCTCTGGATGAGGGTCAGCACGCGCTCATTGAAGCCGGCACCGGCAGCGGCAAATCGTTCGCCTACCTTATCCCTCTGATCTGGACCAGGAGTCGGGCCTGCCCTGCCTGTCCCGAGCCCAGCCGAGGGAAGCGCAGTCGAAGGGCGTTCATCTCCACGGCCAACAAGACCCTTCAGAACCAACTCTGGGAGAAGGACCTCCCGGCCCTGCAGCGCATCGCCCCCCGGTCGTTCACGGCGGCTCTGCTCAAGGGACGGGGAAACTACGTCTGTCGGGTCAAACTGAAAGAACTGAGCCAGCAGTTGATCCTGCCGGGCCAGGGGATCTCAATCGGTGAATTGCGGGAGCGATTGGAGCAGTTCCCATCCGGGGACGTCGAAGAACTGCGCTTGTTCGGCCAACTGCGGGACGCGCTCACCGTAGGCCGGCACGATTGTCTGGGCCAGCGCTGCCCGATGTTGAGCCAATGCTACTATCAGTTGGCGCGCATCCAGGCAGAGAAGGCGGACATCGTCGTCCTCAATCACGCGCTGCTGGCCTTCAACATAGTCCTGGACGGCCAGATCGTCGAGCCCCGAGATGTGATCGTCATTGACGAGGCCCAGGATTTCGAACACTACGTCGTTGGCGCACTGCAACTGAGATTGGAATACGACCAGGTCCCCGCCTTCGTCAACGATACCGTCGTCATAGGCAACGCCGACGACAGGCTTAGGGGCAGGGCCGTGCAAGCCAACCACGAACTGTTCGCCCACCTGGCGCAAGGCGGTGACCAGCATCAACAAAACGAGCGCCGTTGGGCCTTCTCGCGTGAGTTGCCGCTGGCGGGCAAACAGCAGCCATCGCTCACGAATCGCTCTTATGGATGGGCAGACGCCGTACGCGAATACGGCGGTCAGTCACGCTTAAGATAGCGCCAGCAGCCAGATCGTCGGCGAACTGCCGCAAGGCTACATCCAGATGTGCGTTCACCGATGCCGGCCGCATATCGCTCAGGCGGAAGATGATGACGATGGGCAAGTCTGCGCCGCTGTGGGCCAGTAGGTCGCCAAATCCCAGGTCGCTGGTCAACAGGATTTGTCCCTCCCGGCGGGCTCGGGCCAGGATATCGGGATCAGGCAGGCGGTCGAGTCTCAGTTCGTGCAGGTGCACAGCCCTGTGCCCGAGGTCTCGCAGGAATGCCACGGTTACCGGCGAGATCCCCATGTTGGCCAGGAACTTCACGCTAGCACCATTTCCAATGCGTGCACTGAGTCCTCGGCCATCCAGGCCGCGTAGCGCAGCGCCTGATGAATGTCCTCCGGCTCGAGGTAAGGATAGTCTGCGATGATCTCCCCAGCCGTCATCCCGTTTGCCACCAGGTTCACGATGAGGGCCACCGTGACGCGCATCCCCCGGATGCACGCCCGCCCACCCATAACGCTCGGATCGAAGGTGATACGATCAAGTTCCCACATAGTGTCACCACTACCTTTCTGCCATCATTGTAGCACAGCCGCGCCGGAGACACAAGCGGAGCATAGTGAGCGTATCACGAAGGACACGGGACACCGCTGTATGTGCTGTACGAAGTGTTGAGCGGGACACCGTTTGGCCGGCTGCGCAGCCACCAGCGCCGAGTGAATGGCCGCAAATCTACCCGCGAGCGGAATCCCCCTGGGCGCGAAAGTTGCGCCTTATCACACAGTGTGATAAACTCAGCACATCCACCCATTCGGTTAAGGAGCAGACGACGATGATCACGCTTCCCCCAAAGAAAACACCTGCCGGAGAAGTCCTCACGACGATGCGACAAGCCCGCGAGCACGATGCCAAATGGCAGGAAGGAAAAACGTGGAGCCTGGTCTATCGCGCCAGCGATGACGTGACCGAACTGCTCAAGGAAGCCTACACGATGTTCTTCTCGGAGAACGGCCTGAACCCCACTGCCTTTCCCAGCCTGAAGAAGTTCGAGGCAGAGGTGGTGGCGATGACGGCCAGCCTTCTCGGCGGCGATGAGGAGACCGTGGGCAACATGACCTCCGGCGGGACGGAAAGCCTCTTGATGGCGGTCAAAACCGCCCGCGAGTGGGGCCGGGCCACAAAGTCCATCACCGCGCCGGAGATGATCCTGCCCGCGAGCGCCCACCCGGCCTTTGAGAAAGCGGCTCACTACTTTTCCGTCAAACCGGTGCATATCCCGGTCGGGCCGGATTTCCGGGCTGACGTCGCAGCCGCCCAGGACGCCATCACTCCCAACACTGTTCTGATGGTCGGATCCGCGCCGTCCTATCCGCAGGGCGTGGTAGACCCCATCGTCGAACTGGCCCAGATCGCCCAGGAGAACGATATCCTCTTCCACACGGACGCTTGCGTGGGCGGCTTTATGCTGCCCTTCGTGCGCAAGTTGGGGTACAGCGTGCCGGAGTTTGACCTCAGCGTGCCCGGCGTCACCTCGCTCTCGGTGGACCTGCACAAGTACGCCTACGCCGCCAAAGGGGCTTCCGTCATCCTGTACAAGAACGGCCCCTTGCGCCGGCATCAATTCTTCGTGCACACCGACTGGCCCGGCGGCATCTACGCCTCGCCGACCATGGCGGGTACCAAGCCGGGCGGCCCGATAGCGGCCGCCTGGGCCATCATGAACTATCTGGGCGAAGAGGGATACCTGGATATCAGCGATACCGTTATGAAAACGACCGCCAAACTCAGGGAGGGGATTGGCGCGATCGAGGGGGTCAAAATCCTGGGCGACCCGGTGATGAGTGTCCTGGCTATCGGCTCCGACACACTGAACGTCTACGAAATCGCCGACGAACTGACGCAACGCGGCTGGCACCTGGACCGGCAGCAATTCCCGCCCAGCCTGCATCTCACCGTGACCCACGCTCACGCCCAGGTCGCCGACCAATTCCTCGGCGATTTGAGGCAAGCAGTGACCCAAGCAAAGAGGTTCAGTTTCAACAAACTGGCAAATTCCCTGAAGGTGGGCCTGGTCCGGGCTGCGGCCAGACTCTTGCCCGCCAATCTGATGAGCAAATTGGCCGCCCGCTCGTCTTCGGTGACGGGGCTCAAGGGAGCGCACCTGCCTCAACGTTCGGCCGCGATGTACGGCATGATGGCCTCCCTGCCCAATCGTGGCGACCTGAGCGAACTCGTTCTGGATGTGTTGGACAATCTGACCCGGCTGGAAGAATAGGTGCGCGAGACCGCGATGACCGTATTGTCGATCACTGCCGTTGTCTTTTTCGCTGCGCTCGCGCAGACCCTGTCGGGCTTTGGTTTCGCCCTGATTCTTATGCCTATCGTTACCATCTGGGTGGGCCTGCGAACGGCCGCGCCCCTGGTCGCCCTTACGGCCCTGACGTCGTACACCGTCAACCTCATCCGCTACCGCCGGGCGGTGGACATCCGCGAGGTATTGCGTCTGGGCGCGGCTTCGGCGCTCGGGGTACCGGTCGGCCTGTGGGCGCTTGCCAATGTAGACGAATCCACCATCAAACCGTTGCTGGGGCTGGTCTTGATCGCCTACGTCGTCCACAGGTTGATACGCCCGGTGGGATCGCGCCTGTGTTCCCCGCGCTGGGTTTATCCCGCCGGTTTTGTCGCCGGCTGCCTGGGCGGAGCCTACAACACACCCGGCCCTCCGTTGATCGTCTACGGCTCGCTCCGGCAGTGGTCCAGGCAAAAGTTTCGGGCCGTCTTGCAGGCCTTTTTCTTTTTCAACGGTGTGTTGGTCGTCGCGTCCCATTACGTGGCCCATCACCTGACGCCGACCGTGCTGACGTTCTATGCCTACGCCGTGCCTGCGCTTCTATTGGGCATACTAGCTGGCTCCCGCGTTGACAGCAAACTGAACCACGACCGCTTCCGCGCTATCGTCACGGCGATGGTCCTGCTGTTGGGCCTCTCGCTCGTGCTTGGCTTGGGGAAGCGTTGAGGCGAACTATGAGGACAATGATCCTGCAAGTCTCCGTCCCGAGAATACTGCTCACGCGGCTACTGGGACGCATCTCCAAAGCCGCCTACTTTGCGCCCGTCTCTCCTCTGCGCTTGCTCGACCTGCCCGATCCGCCGCTGCCCGCGTCCGATTGGGTGCGCGTCCGCAACCGGCTGTGCGGTATCTGCGGCAGTGACTTGCATCAACTCTTTGTGGACGCTGGACTGGACGTAGCGCCCGTCGCGTTGCCCTCCCACCAGCGCATCTACCTGGGCCACGAGATGGTGGGCCAGGTGGTGGAGGTTGGCGCGGCGGTCGAGGACTTCAAGGTTGGGGATCGAGTGGTGCGGTGGGGGCGGGCCGACGATTGCCGGGCGCGGGGCCGCGCGGAACTGTGCCCCGCCTGCGCCCGCGGGCACCGGGTGCTGTGCCAGTTCGCCTCCGAGCCGAGGGAGCATCACCCCATCGGCGGCGGCTTCGGCGATAGTTTCATCACCCCGGCCAGCACGTTGCTGCCTGTCCCCGGCGATCTGAGCGACGAGCAGGCGATTTTCGCCGAACCGGCGGCGGTCGCCATCCACGCCGCCTACCGTCGCCCGGTGGAGGCAGGGGAGCGGGTGCTGGTTCTGGGCTGTGGCACGATTGGCTTTTTGCTGATACAGTCCATACGCGCCCTGCAGCCCGCTTGCGAGATCGCGGCCGTCGCCCAGTTTCCCTGGCAGGCCGACCTGGCCCTGGAGTACGGCGCGCAGCACGTCTTCCTGGCGGACGATGATGGCTTTGCCGCGACGGCCCGCCTGACCGGGGCCAAGTTGTACGAAGGGCGGGCCGGCAATCGGATGCTGCTGGGCGGCTTTGACTTGATCTTTGACGTGGTCGGCATAGAGAGCACGCTGAACAACGCGCTCCGCTGGGCGCGGGCCGGGGGCACGGTCGTGCTGGTGGGCGTCAACCTGCACCGGATGCGGCTGGACGTGACGCCGGTCTGGTACCAGGAGGTGAATTTG
>JAUWOI010000399.1 GCA_030612185.1 Anaerolineae bacterium | reverse complement strand
ACCGCTGCCGAGATGGGACTGTTGGGTCTGCTGACCGGTGGCTGGTTGCTGGTGTTGGTTGTGTGGGGGTGGGCGAGGCGGTGGCGAGGTGCGGGTTGCTTGGCGGAGCGGGTGCGGATTGCGTCGTGTGGGGCTGCGCTGGCTGGGTTTGCAGCACAGCAGTTGGTTGATACGTTCTATGCGCCCGCTAATTGGTTGCCTGTGCTGGCCCTGGCGGCTTTTGCCTTGACGCCAACGCGCCAGCACCCCGGTGAGGTGCGCGCGCGTTCCTGGCAATCTGCTGTTGTCCTGGGCGTGTTGTTCTTGTTTTCGATGTGGCTAGGCTGGACGGATGTGGCTCAGTATCATTTTGAGCGAAGCGTTCAACTGGCCGGGCGTGGCGAGTTCGACCGTGCAGTTCAACAGGCTGAGGCTGCCCAGCGGAAGGACCCCAGTCTCGCGCTCTATGCTTTCCAGAGTGGCTACGTGCGGGGGATGTGGGCCGCGCGGGATGGCGAACCGACTCTGATCGCTCAGGCCATCGAGGATTACCGGGCTGGGCTGGCGCTTGAGCCGGTTTGGGGTAAGCAGACGACCAACTTGGCGGCCTTGCTGTGGGAGAAGGAGGAGGGACAGGAGGCGATCGAGTGGCTGGAGCGGTCGGTGGAGGTGGACCCAGACCCACTCTACTTGCTCAATCTGGGGTTGTACTACGAGCAAACGGGAAACCTCGATAAGGCGTGGGACTGCTATGCTTGGCTGTTGGTAGGGCGGCCTTCTTGGGCCGGATCGGGGTTCTGGATAGCGCATCCCGAGCGCGCAGAGGCCTGGCCCGAAATCGTACGGCATGTTGAGCGTCGAAAGGCGGGGGCTTCGCCGAGAGAGCAGGCCCTTTTCTGGGCGGAGTTGGCCTGGGCACAGGGAGATCTGGCAGAGGTGGAGCAGCAGGCTCGCTCATTGGTGCAGCAGGAGCCCGATTCTTCAAGCGGTTACGTCTGGCTGGCACGAGTGCTCTTGGAGCAGGAGCGTGTCTCGGAGGCTGTGCTTGCGGCGGAGCGGGCTGTGGAACTGTCCCCGCACAGCAGTCAAGCGTTGGCTATCCGCGGGCGCGCGCGCTGGCGGGCGGGGGAAGATGTGAGCACGGAGGAGGATCTCCAATTGGCGCTGTTTCTTAGCCCTGGAGCTCAAGAGGCGTATGACTGCCTGGCACAGATCTACCAGGTCCGTGGAGAGACGGAGAGGGCTGTTTGGGCCTACATGCGCACACTTCCGCGACGTGCAGTCTCGCAGAATGTTGAGGTAACTCTATACGGGCGTTTCGTGACCTTTGATTTGTTGCCCAGTCTGGTGCGCATACGATTTGGAGAGCGCGAAGTCGCGCCGTGGCTAATCTTGGCCCATCTCTATGAGCAGGAAGATCGTTGGGAGGATGCCCAGGTGGTGTATCTGACCCTGCTGGCCCAAGACCCCTATCTTACCGGGGTGCAGGAGCGCCTGGAGGCACTCCCGTTGCCGTGAAAGGGTGTCTGGGGGTTAGGCGGAGAGCTATTCGTTCAAACATCTCTTGAAACGGAAAACCACCCTGCCCGGCTTCTGACTGGGCCACGGGACTGTATTGGAGGTTGACTTGCAAGTAACCGCTATCATCCCAACCTACAACGAGAAGGAAAACATCGAAGCGCTGGTAACACAACTGCTCGCTTTGCCGACGGGCGTGCACGTCATCGTCGTGGACGACAACTCGCCCGACGGCACCGGTGCTATCGCCGACCGGCTGGCGGCAGAGAGTGACGGGCGAATGGGGGTCATCCATCGCGCTGGCAAACTGGGGCTGGGCACAGCCTATGTCGCCGGCTTCAAGCGGGCGCTGGCCGAGGAAGCCGATCTTATCTGCACGATGGATGCCGATTTCTCGCACAATCCACGCTACATTCCGGCCATGGTGGACAAGGTCGGCCAGGGCTACGATCTGGTCATCGGCTCGCGCTACGTAAGAGGCGGCGGGGCCAGCGGTTGTACCTTCGCCCGCAAACTGCTCAGTTGGGGGGCCAACGCTTTCGCCCGCACCATGCTCGGCCTGCGCGCCCACGACACGACGGCTGGCTTTCGCTGCTATCGCCGCGAAGTGCTGCAAGGGATGGACCTGGACGGGATCAAGGCCAGTGGCTACTCCTTTCTCATTGAGATGCTCTATCGGGTGCAGCGGAGCGACTGGCGGGTGGGTGAGGTGCCCATCATCTTTGAAAACCGCCGCCTGGGCGCTTCGAAAGTCTCAAAGAACGAGATCATCAAGGCGCTGAGGACGGTGCTGCGGCTGGCCTGGGTGCGTTTGACGGCGGAGGGAGACTGATGGAACACGTGCGTTGCAATCTGTGTGGGGCCGACGACGCGGTCACGCGTTACCCCTGCACGGTCAAGCAGGGGGAGAGCGGCGACTGGCGGGCGTTTCGCTGTACCCACAGCGGATATGGACGGCATCACACTATCGTTCAGTGTCAGCAGTGTGGATTGGTCTATACTGACCCGCGCCCGGATGGCCAAGACATCGTCGAGACCTACCAGGCGGTCGAGGATCCGCTGTACATTGAGGAGCGAGAGGGGCGGGTGTTGACCTTCGAGCACCACCTGAAGCCGGTCCGCCGAATGGTCGCTCACTGCTGGACGTGGGGTGTTACATCGGAATCTTCGTCGAGATCGCAGCCTGCCATGGCTGGGATGCTTGGGGGGTGGAGCCTTCCCGCTGGGCGGTAGAGCAGGCGCAGGCGCGAGGACTGCACGTGGTGCAGGGGATGCTGGAGACGGCTAACTTGCCGGAGGAACACTTCGACGTGGTGACGATGTGGGACGTGATTGAGCACGTGACCGATCCGCTTGGGACGCTCCAGCAGGCGTATCGCTTGCTCAAGCCAGGAGGTTTGGTGGGCGTGCACACGATTGACATAAAAAGTCTCTTTGCACGGCTGATGGGTGCGCGTTGGCCATGGTTGATGGAGATGCATATTTACTACTTCTCGCGGCACACGCTGCGGGCAATGCTGGAGCGGTGTGGCTTTCAGGTGCTCAGCGACCGACCTCAGGGACGCTATCTGCGCCTGGGCTATCTGATGAACCGGATGGGAGCGTTGATGCCGCTCGTGGGCCGGCCGGCGGAATGGTTGGTGACGAAGTTGGGGCTGCGGGGCCTGGCGGCGCCGGTGAACCTGGGAGACCTGTTCACGGCGTATGCGCGGAAACCTGGCAGTGTTCTGACCTGATGAAGATACAAAGATGGGACGCTGGGGAAGCCAAGATGGGACATTGTCCCATAGACATAGCCTCCAAGAACGAGTATACTATGTTATAGTTGGAGAAATGCCTACAGTGGAGGCGGCTCCCATGCCGCCGGGTTGCCGGGTATGGATCGGCCCACGATGGCGACATTGAGTGTCCCAGGGGGACAAATGAATGGAAAACCAAATGGGAGGTTTACGCCGCGCTTTGTCCTGCCGCTGATCCTGGCCGGAGGCAGTCTGGCGATCCTGCTGGGGATGCTGGCCGGGTCTCGGAACGTGGCCTACGCGATCTCAGTGCGCCCTCTGCCTGTGGTGGAGGGCGACCAGGCTGTGCCTGATCTTCTACCCCCACTCGAGCCTGCCCGGTCGCCGGTCGCAAGTCCTCCGGTGGCCCCTTTGTCCCAGGGCGGCGATGGTCCTTCCGTCATCACCGTCTGCACCGGTTGCCCCTACACCACCGTCCAGGCGGCCGTGAGCACCATCGCTCCCGGCGGTCTGGTCAAGGTTGCGCAGGGCGTCTATACCGATACCGACGGCGATGGCCGGGTGGTCTATATCACCAAGACCCTCACTCTCCAGGGCGGTTACACTACTACCAACTGGACCACTCCTGACCCAGTCGCCTACCCCACTGCCTTGGACGGAGGGAGTGGCGCGCAGGTGGTCTACGTCGCTGATGAGATCGGGCCGACGATTGAGGGTTTCCACGTTCGCGGCGGCTTCGCTACCAACGGCGGAGGCGTTTATGTCGCTGGAGGTGAGCCGGTGCTGCGGCGCAACCGCATCTACAGCAATACGGCGACCAACAATGGTGGCGGCGTCTACGTCGTTGGGGGTGAGCCGGTGCTGGAGAACAACCTCATCTACACCAACACGGCGGCTCAGAAGCGGGGAGGCGGCGTATACGTCGCCAGTGGCATTCCTCTCCTGCATCACAATACTCTCTATGATAACTGGGCGGACAGTGAAGGCGGGGGTATCTACGTCAACTCCGGCTCGCCAGTCATCAGCGCCACTATCATCGTCAGCAACGTGGCCTCAGATGGCGGCGGCATCTACAGATACGGCGGCACACCCGCGTTGGGCTACAACGATGTGTGGGGTAACTCGCCCGTGGACTACTCCGGTGTGACTGGCGGCACGGGCAGCATCTCAGAGGATCCGTCGTTCGTGGATCCGGCCGGAGCGGATTTCCGCCTTCGTGCTGGTTCGTCGTGTATAGACTGGGTGCCGCTTACGCAAACAGTAGAGGTAGATTACAGTGGGTGGGCGCGGCCATTTGGGGAGAGGCCAGACATTGGGGCGTATGAGTTCTACACCGGCACTTGCTTTGCCCGGATTGAA
>JAUWOI010000544.1 GCA_030612185.1 Anaerolineae bacterium | reverse complement strand
GCTTCTACGGCAACTTCGGCGTGCTGGTGCGCGCCTACACCTACATCCGCATGCTGGGAGCGGGAGGGCTGCGGCGGGTGGCTGAGTACGCCGTGCTCAACGCCAACTATCTGATGAACCGGGTTAAGGATACCTACCAGGTGCCCTACGACCGCACCTGTATGCACGAGTTTGTCCTGGCCGGTCCGCCCAAGGATGTGTTATCCGCCGGCGTGCACACAATGGACGTGGCCAAGCGGCTGATGGATTTCGGCTTCCATCCGCCCACGGTCTATTTCCCTTTGATCGTACCCGAGGCGCTGATGATCGAGCCGACGGAGACGGAGAGCAAGGAGACACTGGACGAGTTTGCCGAGGCGCTGCTCTCCATCGCCGAGGAGGCCCACGCCGATCCTGACTTGCTCCACCAGGCCCCTCACAACGCGCCGGTGCGGAGGCTGGATGAGGTGCGGGCGGCGAAGGAGTTGATCCTGCGCTGGGAGCCGGAGTAGGAACGCAGGACAAGAGGGAAAACCTCTATGAACTTGCTGACCGTGCTGCTGGCCCTTTCGCCGGTGATCGTCATCTTTCTGTTGCTGACCCTGCGCCGCACTGCCGCGGACGTGGCGGGCCTCATTGGCTGGATCGTCGTGGTGGGGGTGGCCTGGCTCTGTTTTCAAACCCCTCTGCTCATCATGCTCCGGGCCAGCCTGGCGGGGGTTGTGGCCTCGTTCCCCATCTCCCTGGTGGTGGCTACGTCCATCTTGCAGATGACGATCATGCTGGAGACGGGAGCCATCGCCCGGGTGGTGGCCCTCATCAAGTCGGTAGCGCCAGGCGACCGAGTGGTCCAGATCATGCTCATCAACGTGGGCTTCGGCATCCTGTTGATGGCCCTGGGGGTGGTGCCGGTCTCGATTCTCCCACCCATCATGCTGGCACTGGGTTACTCCTCCTTCGCAGCCATCGCCCTGCCCGCCATCGGCTACAACGCTCTCTGCACCTACGCGCTGCTGGGCATCCCGGTGGTCGTCTTTGCCAACTTCGCTGGCCAGCCGGTGGGCCAGGTGGGGGGCTACTTTGCCCGCTATATGCCTGTCATCAGCACCTGCATTGGGCTGGGGATGGTATGGATCGTCGGCCGGTGGCAACTGGTATGGGAGGGGCTGGTGCCTATCCTCATCGCCGGTCTGACGGCCGGCTTCATCGCCATCGGTATGAACAGGCTGGGGCTGGTGACGACGACCGGCATCGCCGCCGGGTTGGGCGTGATGCTGGCGATGGTCATCTACCTCAAGGTCACCGGGCGGACGATTATTGACCGGAGCGGGTTGGGCCGGGAGGACCTGGAGGCCGAGGAGCGGCTGTCACTCTGGGCAGCTGTCTCTCCCTGGATCATCCTGACGCTCGTCTCGTTGCTGATCAACGCTCCCTTTCTCCCCTTCTTCGACCTGGCGTTCAACCGGCTGGCGATGGGGCTGGAGATCATCCCTGGTGCGCCGGAGAAGGTGCGGCTCTTCTGGCAGGCATATTTCTGGATCCTGGTGAGCACCGCGCTGGCGCTTCCCTTCCTCAAGCCGACGCGAGCGCAACTCGGCACGTCGCTGCGCAAGTGGCTCAAGCGGGCACCGCGGCCGGTGTTTGCAGCGGCGATTTTCTTCGTCATTGCCTTCGTTATCAACCACTCGGGCAAGGGAGCCAACTGGCAATTGGCTGACCCCAGCCGCAACATGGTACAGGTGATAGCGGGAGCCTCCGCCGTGGCGTTCGGCCGGCTCTACCCCCTCGTCGCACCTTTCCTGGGGCTGCTGGGCGGGTTCGTCAGCGGGTCCGAGACCTCCGCCATCGCCATGCTGACTCCGCTGCACCTCTCGACGGCGGAGCGCATCGGTGCGGCGGGGCTGCTGATCGCGGCTGCCAGCGGGATCGGCGGGGGATTGGCCAGCGTCATCTCGCCGGCCAAGTTGCAGAACGCCTCGGCCAGCATTGATCGCATCGGCGAGGAGGCGCAGGTGATCCGCACGACGTTCGTGATTGCGTTGGTCATCACCGCGGTATGCGGTGTGATGACGCTGTTGTGGGCGTTCTGATGCACCAGGATTTCACTGTCTCTGCAATTTGTTACGTTCGCACAGCTCTAAAGTGCGGCGGGGCAGGCGACTACCCCAGCGACCATAACTTGGCGGGCCTCTATTTTGCAATGGTATGCCTGTCGAATTGCATAGCTTGAGTACAAGCGGTAGGTTGACCTGCCACTGCCAGTGTGCCTCGTCTGCGCCGAGATCCATCACAGCAACGCCATTCGCGTCGCCGTCCAATGGTCGTTGGTCGCCATCTATGTCGGTGTATACTCCTGCCTCTATCCCAGTATCTATCGCCGCCGAGCTGGGGCCAAGGTGATAGTCCAGAGCCGCGGGATTAAGAAAGGCCGGAGCGCCAGACATATTCGCGCTGCTGATGACCACGATGTCATCGCCAGTGTCCATTCCATTGTCGTGCCACAATGTGCCATTCAACGTAACCACACCAGAGGTGCCAGCAATACCCACGGTGTGACCGGTGACAATGGTATTGGTAAAGGCCAGAGTAACGTGCGCACCCGACACGTGCATGCCGTCCCCACTGCCGTGATTGTCGGCAATAGTCGTGTGGAGCAGGCGACTCGACAGAGGGTATCCGCCGCTCATATTCCATACGTATACCCCGCTGCCGTGGGTATTGGCATGGTTACCTGCGATCACGTTGTTCAGTGCAAAGAAATCGGCCCCCTGTCCCGCGCTCAACCCGCCTCCATAACCATTGGCAACAGGATTAGACGCAGCCGTGTTGCCGACTATAGTGTTGCCGATCAACACAGCGTCGCTGCCGTATAACCCCAGCCCACCCCCGATGCCACGGCCCGCCGGGGGAGCGGTGTGGCGCTGCCCCGGCTTGCCGCGCCACGGAGCGGGGCGGGCCGGCAGGCGCGG
>JAUWOI010000297.1 GCA_030612185.1 Anaerolineae bacterium | reverse complement strand
CTCCCCTACGCCAGCGACAGCCGAACCAACGGCCACTCGCCGTCCGACGGCCACGTTGACGACAGGCAGCGGGAGCCCCCCTGAAACAGGCATCGGTGCTCTGGGGGCTAGTGTCTTGGCCGTGGGGCTGTTGTTCCTGTTAGTCGTGGTGCGTCGTTTACGTCGCACGGCGTAGCGACGCCGGTAGTGCTTCCTGATCCTATAACGATAGATGCCAATGACGGGCACAAGCCCGACTATTGGCACCTCTCTTACCTGCAATCTCCCACTATCACTCTGCCTTCAACTTGATGCAGGTGATGGTATAAAAATAGGCCAGCGAGGCAGACATGCCGTGGGCAATGCGGCGGTTAACCTGGCCGGAAACGTCCACCGTGTACAGACCGCCGCCCTCCGTAGGACAGAGCACGGCCAATCCCTTTCCCTTGTCTCGCTCCTGGAAGACCCACTCACCCCTGTAGCGACGATGGAACATCTCGCCCAGGAAACTGATCCACAACGAGCACATCCCCTGCGATGGGTTAGGGAACTGCCGCAGATGGCGGTCAATCCACTCATCCAGGAGTTGCAAAGCAGTGGTCTCGTAGTCCACCTCGTAGCCGACGAAACGGCTCAAACCTGCCCGCGCTCGTTCCGCCATCTCCGCAAGACAGCGCGCTTGCTCTGGAGCCAGGAACCTTATCGCTTCGGCCATCATCTACCCAACTTCTCGCCACTCCTCAATGTCCACTGCACCCAGTATAGCACGGTCGTGGAAGGAGGTCAATTGACTCCACGATCACCCAAAACGACCGGTGATGTAGTCCTCGGTACGCCGGTCGTGGGGCTTGGTGAACAGTTGCCCGCCCGGCCCCTCCTCGATCAATTCCCCCTGCAGCAAGAAGACCGCGTGATCGGCCACGCGGGCAGCCTGCTGCACGCTGTGAGGCACGACGACTATCGTATAGCGCTGCTTCAGTTCCTGCAGACTGGCTTCGACCTTGGCCGTTGAGATGGGATCCAGCCCCGAGGTCGGTTCATCGAGCAGGATCACCTCCGGTTCCAACGTCAGCGTGCGGGCCAGGCATAGTCGTTGTTGCTGCCCACCCGAAAGCGCGCCGGCCGGTTCGTCCAGCCGGTCCTGCACCTCGTCCCACAACGCCGCCGCCCGCAGGCAACGCTCGACCAGTTCATCCAGCCTGGCACGATGGTGCACGCCCGCCAATTTTGGCCCATAGGTCAGGTTTTGCCGGATGCTCATCGGCAACGGGACCGGGGTGGCGAAGACCATCCCCACGCGGCGACGCAGTGCGTGCACATCCACCCCCGGCACATAGATGTCCTCTCCGTCGAGCAGCACACGCCCCTCCAGACGCCGCCCCGGCATCAAATCGTTGAGCCGGTTCAGAAGCCGCAGCAGTGTAGACTTACCCCCACCCGCCGGTCCGAAGACAGCCATGATCTGGTTGGGATAGATGCGCAAGGTAACATCACACAACGCCTGGACGCCATCCTCGTAGGTATAGGAGACTCTATCCAATAAGAACTTAGGTGTCTTTGCCATTATTCGCCATTCACCTCACCACTGCCGTTTGGCGTGGAAGCGGCTGCGCACTATCGCCGCCAGGACGTTCATCGAAAGCACGAAGACGAGGAGCACCAACACCGTACCGTACTGGATACGTATCGGCATCCCCGGCACCTGGGTGCTGATGACAAACAGATGATAAGGCAGCGCCATCGTCTGGTCGAAGATCGAGCCAGGCAGACGCGGCAGGAAGAAGGCTGCGACGGTGAAGAGGATCGGCGCGGTCTCACCCGCAGCCCGCTCCAGCCCCAGAATCACGCCGGTGAGGATACCCGGCAGCGCCTGGGGCAACACGACGCGCCGGACGGTCTGCCATTGCGTGCCCCCTAACGAGATGCTGACGATGCGAAAGGACTGGGGCACAGCCCGCAACGCTTCCTCCGCCGTGCTGATGATCACCGGCAACGTCATAATCGCCAGCGTCAGCGATCCGGCCAGGATGGAGGTGCCGAACTGGAGGAAGATGACGAACAGCCCCAGGCAGAAAAGGCCGTAGACGACCGATGGCACCCCCGCCAGGTTGATGATCGCCAGCCGGATGAGGCGCGTGATCAGCGTGTCGCGGGCGTACTCCGTCAGATAGATCGCGACCGCCACACCCACGGGCACGGCGAAGACGGCGGTCCCCAGCGTCAGGAGTCCCGTGCCGACGATGGCCGGCCAGACGCCACCGGCGCGCATCCCATCGCGGGGCATCGCCGCGATGAACTCCCACGAGATGGCAGGCGCACCCTGTACGACGATGTAGATCACGACGAACAGGATGGGTAGCACTACCGCGATAGTAGCGAGACTCAGGAGTGCAAAACCGAGTTGTTGGCGCAGTTGTCTGGACATAGGCGAATGAACGAATGGCAAATGACGAATGACGAGTCAGCGACGGGCTTTGCGAATCTGACGCCCGATTTCAGTGACCAGGAGCGCGATGATCTCGTCCAGCAAGGCTATGCGGTGCTGGTAGACTTCCGGTGACAGCAACTTCCGCCCCCGCCAGTACCAGCCCTGGGTTTCGCGTGCCGACCCCACGGCGATCTTGAGGAAGCGGGCGTAGTCCCGCCCGAAACCACGACCAAAGCCTTCCTCAATATTGGCACTGATGGAACCTGCACTGCGGATAATCTGTTCAACGATCGCCCAGCCCCGCCGGTCTTTCTGCCAGTAGTCACAGTCGGTCCACACGAGGTTGTACAAAAATAGCGCTTTGGGATAAGCATAGAACTTGTACACCGGCCCCGACTTGATCTCCGGCGACACCTCCGCCTCCCACGCCTTGTAATTCATCTCTCCCTCCCGATTCGCTATTCGCAATCCGCTATTCGCAATTCGCTATTACGAAAGCAGCCGTCCATACCGTTTCCCCTGCCGGAAAAGCGTCCACGAGGCAGCCAGGTTGACGATGAAGGTGATGACGAACAGCACCAGGCCAATGGCGAACAGGATGTGATAATGGGTACTCCCCTGGGCCACCTCGCCCATCTCGGCGGCGATGGTCGCCGTCATCGTGCGCACCGGCATCAGGAACGAGTTAAGCGTGAGCGGCAAACGCGCCGCGTTACCGGTGACCATCATCACCGCCATCGTCTCGCCGATGGCCCGCCCCACCCCCAGCATCATCGCCGTGAGAATGCCGGAGCGGGCCGCAGGCACCGTCACCCGCCAGATGGTCTGCCAGCGGGTGGCCCCCAACGCCAGCGCTGCGTCACGGTAGGACTTGGGCACGGCATCCAGTGCGTCCTCGGCCACGCTGATGATGGTCGGCAGCGCCATGTAGCCCAGCATCAGCGAGCCGGACAGCGCGGTCAGGCCAGTCGGCGCGCCCAGATGCTCGCGGATCAACGGTGAGACAACCAGCATCCCCAGGAAGCCCAGCACCACAGAGGGGATGCCGGCCAGCACCTCAATGAAGGGCTTGAGGATTTCCCGCACCCAGCGGGGCGCAACCTCAGCGACGAAGACCGCCGTCAGCAGGCCCAACGGCAGGCTGATGACCGCCGCGCCGGCCGTCACCAAGAGTGATCCCATCACCAGCGGCAGGAGGCCGAAGTGTCCTTCATTGGGATACCAGCGAGTCCGAAGCAGATCGCGCAGCGGCACCTCAAAAAACGTCGCGCTACCCTCACGCAGCAGGAACAGGAAGATGAGCGCCAGGAAGAGGATGACCGAGACGCCGGTCACGCGGATAAATCGCTCGATGAGGTATTCGGAGAGAGTGGCTTTGGTCTGTAAGTGGCTTGACATCGTCATTGGTAGGTTGGTAGGCTGGTAAATTGGTAGGTTGGTAGATAGTGCCCGGCTGATGGGCGCGAGCCAGGTGGTTGAATGGGTCGCCGCGGCAGCCCCATATCCTGGATAGCCTGGGCGGTTTTATGTCCCGTGTAGAGGCATTTGACAAATCTCTTTCGACGTGGTATCATAATCTACGGAAGCGGTATCGTAAGTCCTGGTGACTCTGGCCGCTCGTAGAGCGGACCTAGCCGGTGCTGAGATGCGCCGGGACAGACTGAAATCGGGGCCCAGAGGGAGCCGCTTTTTTGCTTTTACCATAGGGAACGGCAAACCACTTCCTCCACGACGATCTTGTCAGCGATGATCTGGTAGAAACGATCATCCCCTCTCTCGTATTTCTGAAAGAGCGCCCAGGCCACGTAGTCCACTGCCTGGAGTGCTTTGTGAGTCCTTGAATCCTCCTGCCGGATAAGCACGATCTCCTGTGGTGTGCCAACCAGTTCCTCCCTGATTCTCTCCTCCAGCCGGTAGCGCAGGCTCTTGTTCATGTACCGTTTGTCCAGATAAAGTGTGATGCGAGGCCAGTGCTTGACGCAGTGCCGGACAGCCTGGCCAACGGCCACCCGGTATATCTCTTCCACGTCCCGGGGTGGCCTGACGATGCCCTGCTTGTCCACGACGACGGTGACAATGGCGATTTCCTCGTCGGCCAACGAGCGGAGCAGTCGCTCGGTGACAGGCTCTTCGGACGTGGATGCTTTCATCTCGCCAGCCTTTGGTTTCCGCCTCAGGCGCTGGTGCGCACGTTTGACGTGCAGTTCAATAGGCCGGGGCCGGCTGACAATCAGGACCGCAACAACCAGGAAGCGACTGCCGGAGAAGGGATTCACGTCCCCCGCTTCGTCGAGGAATCCGATGTACATCACCTTGATGAGGTATTCGGAAAGGGAGGTGCGTTTCATCGTCAATGCAGCGTCCTCACAATGGCGTCGAGCGAGCCTGGACCACGAAAGACGCGAAACGACACGAAATACGCGAAAGATTTTCGCGCCTTTCGTGAACTTTCGCGCTCTTCGTGATCCAAACGCCTCCCACGACGGCTTGACATCGCCGCAACTTTCTGGTAAAATGCAGTCAAACAAAAAAACTGGCCCCGGCTCTGACCGGTGAGACCTAGTTTCCCCCAGGCGAAAGAGTGCCCGGCTGATGGGCGCGAGCCAGGTGGTTGAATGGGTTGCTTCGGCAGCCCCATATCCTGGATAGCCTGGGCGGTTTTATGTCCCGCTGTAGCGTATGACCCCAATGCGCTCCTTCAGACCCCTCAGATAATCCTGTCCGCCTTCCTCACGTTCTGCCACCGCGCCAGCGATCATATCGGTCAATTGCAGGCCGTCCTCCGCGTGGGCCGGCTTGCCGCGCACTTTGCGCGGCCCCCGCTGGGCGCCTCGCGCCCGACATGCTGCAGAGATTCCCCGTCGCACAGCACGCACAATTTCATTGCGAGTGCTTCTCGCATCCACATATACAATCGCATCCTTGAAACTCGCAACAGAAGCCCACGCCGCCAACTCGGCCACAAAGTGTTCGTAACGAGCATACCGGTTACGTCGGGCCAGCGACCGCGAAATCTCACGCTTGGGCACGACCAGAACTACTGCCTCGAACAGCACCTGCCGCACAGCGGCAAAGAAAACGCGCCTGGTACCCCGCGAGACGTGAGTGTAGTGGAACTCGTAGTTGCGGGGCAGCCCACGGGCTTCTCGCAAATCACGCATAGCCCGGTGCAGAGCCGCATAGTCAATGGTGAACACGAGAGCGAAGACCAGGTACTCTGACGAGCCCTCATCGAACTTGAAACCCACATCGCCCGACCAATCCATGAAGGCATACTTTGGCCCGCGTTCGCTTGTCCGTGGTTGCTCCGATGATTGGGTCATACGTCTTGCCTGCAAGTCCTGATGACAATGATCACTCGTCCTGGACCACGAAGGGCGCGAAATACGCGAAAGGCTTGCGCGCCTTTCGTGAACTTTCGTGCTCTTCGTGATCTAAA
>JAUWOI010000569.1 GCA_030612185.1 Anaerolineae bacterium | reverse complement strand
AAAGTGTTTGATTACCTCTTGCCGAGATCCCCATCCATGATTAAGCTTACTAAGTAGTGGTTATTCCCTGGTAGTGAATAAGTTTAAAATTGCCTAAAATGCAATCACCAGATATAGCATCAATTTCCCAGCACCGCACGTTATCGTTACCACCAGCCTACCCGGACGTTGCGCTGGAGAATGAAAATTCTCCACTGGGGCAATTCGCTGGCTTGCCAAAATCAAATAACGGGTGTATAAATGCAACGGTGGAGGCAGTCTAGGTTTTCACACCGCAGGCGATACACCCATTTAAAGGGTCGCAGGTTCAAATCCTGCCGAGGGTACTGGCAACAAAGTGGAAGTGTGTGACTTTCCCGGTTGGCGAGAAGCGCGGGGTCTACCAAAGGCTCCGCGTTCTTTTGTTGCATCTCACCAACCGAGAAGATGTCGCGGGCATAGCTCAATTTGGCCGCTCTGCGCCAGAATAGACTTCTCGAATGGACTTCTGAGCGGATTTCTGGTATTATTGCAGACAGCGCGGTACTGAGGCTGGCACTTACCCCTGCCCGCCCGTCAAATGCCACAGCGCCCTTATGACTTCATGGAGGTGATCATATGTTCCAACACGACGACTTTCTCTTTCGCGGCGACCTGTCCGCACTCGACCCGGCCGTGGCCCAACTGATTGACCTGGAAAAGGAACGTCAAGCCCGCAAGTTGATCATGATCCCCTCGGAGAGCAGTTCTCCGTGGGCCGTGCGGGAGGCGCTTGGCTCAGCGCTGATGAACATCTACGCCGAGGGTTACCCCAACCCGGAGACCCGCTGGCTGGCCGAGGACGAGATTCTGGACTACGAGCACCATCTGGCCCACTACCGCCGCTACGGTGACCGGCGCTACTACCGGGGCGTGGAGTACGCCGACGTGATTGAATCGCTGGCCCAGCGGCGCTGCGCCGAAACGTTTGCTACCGACGGCATCTCCGCCGACCAAATCTACGTTAACGTCCAGCCTCTCTCCGGCGCGCCGGCCAACATCGCCGTCCAGCAGGCATTGCTGAAGCCGGGCGATACCATCATGGGCATGGCACTGCACCACGGCGGTCACCTAACCCACGGCAGCCCGGTCAACCTGTCGGGTAGACTCTACAACGTCATTTCCTATCACGTCAACGAGCAGACGGAGTTACTGGACTACGACGAAATCGAGGAACTGGCGCTGGAACACCGGCCCAAATTGATCATCGCCGGCTATACCTCCTATCCGCGCCTCCCCAACTGGGCCAAGTTCCGCCAGATCGCCGACCAGGTAGGTGCCTACCTCATGGCCGACATCGCCCACGTGGCCGGCATGGTCATCGCCAGCGCCTTCCCCACCCCACTGGGGCACGCCGACGTCGTCACCTTCACCACCCACAAGACTCTCTGCGGCCCGCGAGGGGCGTGCATCCTCACCACCAACCCCGGCTTGGCGCAGAAGATAGACCGGGCTGTCTTCCCCGGCCTGCAGGGCGGTCCCCACGTCAACAAGTTCGCCGCGATGGCCGTCGCCTTCCGCCTGGCCCAGACGGAGCAGTTCCACCAGCTCCAGCACCAGACCGTGGCCAACGCTGTGGCCCTCGCCCGCGCGCTTACGGCGCACGGCCTGCGCGTCCCCTGCGGCGGTACCGAAACCCACCTGCTGCTCCTCGATTGTAAGACGATACAAGGACGGGACACCACCCCGCTGATGGGCGGCGTCACGGCAGCGATCCTCGACATGGTAGGCATCGTCGTCAACAAAAACACCATCCCCGGCGATAAGACAGCCGCCTATCCCAGCGGCATCCGGTTGGGCACCCCCTGGGTCACCCAGCGCGGTCTGCGGGAACCGGAGATGGAGCAAATCGCCAGCGTCATCGCCCGCGCGATGAAGGCGACCGAGCCTTTCACCTACACTGGCGCGCGCGGCCCAATCTACCGGGGCAAGGTAGACTTCGACGCGCTAGAGGAACTGCGCGTCGAAGTGGCCGCACTGGCCGAACAGGCTGGAATTGACTTCGAACTCCCGTGCAGCGGCTATCCCCACCACTGCCTGGTGCCGGAACTGCGCCAGCGGGAGGAGCAGTACGGACTGATCGAGGTCGAGGGAAACACGGCTGCCATCTTCGTCGAGCAGATCACGCCGATGGACGTCGCCGACCTGAAACAAGGGGAGTGGCGGGCTGTGACGCTGCTGGAGCCAGACGGGCAGGTGATGAGCCCGGCCCTCGTTCAGCGGCCCGGCTTCGGCCATAACCGCTACTGGCTGGTCGTGCCGGCTGGCCGGGCCCGGCGGGTCATCGCCTGGCTGCGCGACCTCTCCGACGGCTACGTCCGCTTCGACGAGACCGACCTATGGGCCAAACTGCCAGGGCCGGCCGTCGTGCGCGACATGGGGCCTCAGACTTCGGAAGTCTCGGAAGACTTCCGAAGTCTCGGATTGTTGGAGCAAGAGACTTTCACACCGCCGCTCTCCCACAAACCCTACTTCATCGGCCTCTCCGCCCCTGACTACGCCGACCCAGCCGGGGAGCCGCTCCCGCCCGTCTCTCCCCTCCCCGCAGCGGCGCGGGGCCGGGGGAGGGGGCAGCCGGCGCGGCCCC
>JAUWOI010000018.1 GCA_030612185.1 Anaerolineae bacterium | reverse complement strand
GTGGAGGCGGTGTCTTGGAGTGTAGGGCGGCCTGTTATAGGGGGGCACTAGACGTGGCGAAGGCAAAAGCAGCGAAAAAGAAAGCAAAGTCAGGGAAAAAGCCAAAGAAGGAAAATGCCATTATACGCTACCTGCGCGAGACGCGCGTAGAATTGCGTAAGGTGCATTGGCCCACTCGCCAGGAGGCATGGAACCTGACGAAAGTCGTCATGGTCGTCACTATCTCTATGGCTCTTTTCTTGGGCCTGCTGGATTACCTGTTTGATCTGGCACTGAAAGGCATCATCGACGGCAGCGCGATCGCCATTGGCATCGTGGGTGTCGTAGCAGTCGTGAGCGTAGTGACCGTCGTGATCCTGAACCGGCGGACGGCATAGTAAATTGGACTACTGGTAACAATGATGTTCGCGGAGGAAGTGGTGCTCAATGTAGAGGCTGCAGTGGAGAATAGTGCCGACGTGCCGACGCTGACCTCACCAGGAACCGGGGATGATACGGCCGAAGAACCGCTGGCGGTAACTCCTGACCTGGCAGCGGATGAGGAAAAGCCACCGGAGCAACCTGTGGAAGAGGCCACGCCGGAACCGCAGGCCTCTGAGATACCAGAAGCCACCGTCGAGGTCGCAGAGACCCAGGCCGGGGAAGCAGTTGAGGAGACCGAGGCCGAGGTGTCTGAACCTCGTAGCCACGCCTGGTACGTCGTCCACTGCTATTCCGGCTACGAGAATAAGGTCAAGCACAACCTGGAGCAGCGCATTGAGACGATGCAGATGCAGGACCAGATATTCCAGGTTGTAGTCCCGACCGAAGATGAGATGGAAGTTCGCGATGGGAAGCGACGGACAGTCGAACGGCGTATCTTCCCAGGCTACATCCTGGTACAGATGACCTTGACCGATGATTCCTGGTACGTAGTGCGCAACACGCCAGGCGCGACTGGATTCGTGGGGATGGGGAACGAGCCGACGCCCCTGCGCCCCGAAGAAGTACAGAGCATCATGAAGCGCATGGAGGCCGAGGCTCCCAAGATCAAAGTCACGTTCAAGTCAGGCCAGAAAGTGCGCATCGTTGACGGTCCTTTTAACGAGTTCATCGGCCTAGTGGATGAGATTGACATGGAACGGGCCAAGGTGCGGGTACTGGTTTCGTTTTTCGGTCGCGAGACGCCGGTCGAACTAGATTTCCTGCAAGTGGAGAAAGCGTGAATGAAGAAGATCAAAGCAGTGGTGAAGTTGCAGATCGAAGCCGGGAAGGCCAATCCGGCTCCCCCGGTGGGGCCTGCATTGGCGCAGCATGGTATCAATCTGATGCAATTCTGCAAGGAGTACAACGCCCGCACGGGCGGCCGGATGGGGAATATCATCCCGGCTGAGATCACCATTTTTCACGATGGATCGTTCAAATTTGTGCTTAAGACACCGCCTGTCCCCGGTCTGCTGTGCAAGGCGGCGGGTGTGGAGCACGGCTCAGCCGAACCCAACCGGGAGAAAGTCGGGAGTATCACCCGCGCTCAGTTGGAAGATATCGCGAAGTTGAAGATGAAGGACCTGAACGCCATCAACCTGGAAGGCGCGATGCGACAGATTGAGGGTACTGCGCGAAGTATGGGGATCGAGATCGTAGGTTAGCGAAGCCCTGGCGAAGGTCCACAACCTTCGGGGCTGTGGGAGGGCCTGGCCCGTCAGAACCACAATAGGGGGAATAATGCCGAAACGAGGTAAAAAATATCGCGAAGCGCTGGAGAAAGTAGACCGTATGCAGTTCTACTCTCCGCAGAGGGCATTGGAACTGGTCAGGGAGACCAGTTACGCCAACTTTGATGCTACAGTGGACATACATTTCCGATTGGGGGTAGACCCACGCCACGCCGATCAACAGGTGCGCGGTGTGGTCCTGCTGCCCCACGGTTTGGGCAAAGAGGTACGCGTGCTGGTCTTCGCCGCCGGTGATGCGGATAAAATCGCCCAGGAGGCTGGTGCTGACTATGTAGCCTCCGACGACGAGTGGATGAAGAAGATCCAGGGTGGTTGGACGGAGTTTGACGTGGCTATTGCTGTGCCGGAGATGATGGGCAAAGTAGGGCGATTGGGACGCGTGTTGGGTCCACGGGGACTGATGCCCAACCCCAAGGCCGGCACGATAGCCCAGGCCGATGATCTGCCCCGCCTGATCCAGGAGGCAAAGGCTGGTCGCGTGGAGTTCCGCGTGGACAAGACCTCCAATCTGCACGTACCTATCGGCAAGGTCAGTTTCCCGGCCGAGAAACTGTTCGATAACTTCGCGACGGTGATGGACGCGGTCAAGAAGGCCAGACCCTCTGCCAGTAAGGGGATCTTTATCCGCAAGATCACGGTTACATCCTCAATGGGGCCTGGGATTAAAGTGGATCCAATTCAGGCTCAGGAGTTGGAGGTTTTGTTCTAGAGTCGTTTGGACAATCTGTAGCCAAAGACAGCAGGTGTGCCTCAGAGCACGTAATTTGGCCTGCCGAGGTAAGACACAATTATCCTTATGTGGGTTGGGTGAAGAGTGTCCCGGCGTCGGCATTGGCACCGGGATTTTTGTTATCTGGGAAGGAGGTGAGCAGGGTTGGCAATTTCAAAGCAGCGAAAGGCTGAACTCGTCGCGCAGTACGTCGAACAACTCCAGCAGAGCCAGGGGATCATCCTGGCTGACTATCTGGGACTGAGCGTGGGCGATATGGGCAGGGTCAGGCATGCAGTGCGCCCTATCGGCGGTAAATTCCAAGTGGTCAAGAACCGGCTGATGGCACTGGCCTTGAAAGAAGTGGAGATGTCACTGCCAGAGGAGTGGCTGATTGGGCCAACGGTCGTCAGTTTTTGCCACGACGAGGTGCCGCCGGTGGCCAAGGCGCTGAAGGGTATGGCAAAGGACCTGGGGGCATTGCGCGTCAAAGGCGGATTGGTGGGCACGGATGTGGTTTCGGCGGAGCAGGTGCACATCATCGCTGATCTTCCCCCACGGGAAGTACTTTTGGCGCACGTGCTTGGCACCATCAACGCTCCGGCCAGCCAGTTGGCTGGTGTCGTTGCCGGCGGCATCCGGCAGGTACTGAACGTCCTGCAGGCCTACGCGGACAAACTGCAAGAGTCGGGCTCTGTGCCGGTGGTTAGTTAGTTGGTTAGTTGGTTACTAGTTTAGGAGGAAAAGAAACTATGGCAGATCTGGAAAAGATCACAGAAGAAATCAGCAAACTCTCGTTGCTGGAGGCATCTGATTTGGTCAAGATGCTGGAGGATAAGTTGGGCGTGAGCGCGGCAGCGCCGATGGCAATGGCTATGCCCGCTGAGGCGGCCGCGGCCGAGCCGGAGGAGGAGCAGACTGAATTCGACGTCATCCTCAAGGAGATCGGCCCCAAGAAGATCGAGGTCATCAAAGCCGTGCGACAACTCACCGCTCTGGGCTTGAAGGAATCCAAGAATCTGGTGGACAGCGCACCCAGCGTTGTGCTGGAGGCTGTCTCTAAGGATGCAGCCGAGGACGCCAAGTCCAAGATGGAGGCCGGAGGAGCAGTCGTCGAGATCAAGTAGATAGCCTCTGACTATAACAACCTTTGGCGACCGCTGCCGGATCTGGCTCTGTGAGAACAGGTACCCCGGCAGCGGTCGTCTGCGTTTGATGGCCAAAGCCGGATTTCTTAGACTTGAAATGATGCCCGAGATAGTGTAAAATTAGGATGCACAATACGTCATATGCAGGAGATCAATCGTGCATCGTGCCGATCAAGTACCACCAGATCATCAAGAAGCCAAACCCGCTCGTCGAGGTCGCGGCCATCTGTCCGCAGCCTTCGTCGTCGGTTTGCTGCTGACACTGGGAGCGGTTGGCCTCTTCGCCGCCTGGACGGTGCACGAGCAGGTGCTGGTGCCCTATGAAACTCGCATATACCCCAACGTCTACGTTCTGGGCGTAGACCTGGGCGGGCTCACTCCCGATGAAGCGTCGGAACGCCTCACAGAGGCTCTCGGCCACTACGACGCTGGCCTGCTCGTCTTGAGCGACGATCAGCGTACCTGGATGGTTCCCTGGTCGGAGGCGGGGTTGCGTCTCGACGTGGACACCACCGTCCAGGTGGCCTTCGCCGTGGGCCGTGCGGACGGGCGTCTGGAGAACCTCTTGACTATTCTGAATATGCGGGAGGGGCGCTACGAGGTTGTCCCTGTTTTCATCATTGATCCCGGTGAGGTGCGTGGTGTATTGGAGCGACTGGCCCTCGAAGTATCCGTGCCTCCCACCGACGCGACGCTCCGCCTGGAGGGTGATCAACTCATCGCCGTGCCCGGCCAGCCCGGCCAGGCGCTTGACGTTGACGCCACCCTGGACAATATTGTCGCTACCGTTACCCATCTGGGGCCCGACAACCAGTTCGTTTTGACTTTCCAGATCGTCCCACCTCAACTCGCCGACACCAAAGAGGTCCAGACCCAGGCTGAGGAGATGTTGAATCGCCAGGTGCACATTTCTACCTGCGACTGGCTGACCGGCGAGGATTTTGCGTGGACGCTGGAGCGAGATACCCTGGTCACCTGGCTGCGCGTGGAACCGGCAGAGGATGGCAGCGGCCCCACCATACGAATCGCTGAGCAGGTCGTGCAAGCCACGCTGGAGGGTCTGGCCACGGAGTTGGGAGAAGGTCGGGGTCTCAAGTTGGAAGGGGCCACCGAACGCGTGCTGAACGTCTTTGAAGCGGGGGGCGGGACGGTGGAACTCGGTCTGACGCACCCCCCGCGCACCTACGTCGTCCAGCCAGGCGACGATCTCACCCACGTCGCCGCACGATTGGGAATACCACCCGGCCTCATCGCCGAGGTCAACCCCGACATTGACCTCAACTGGCTGCACGCCGGCCAGGAGTTGACGATTCCCTCTGAGGACGCTCTCAAGCCCTACCCCCCTGTGCCTGGCAAGCAGATTGTCATCAGCATCGCCGAGCAGCGGATGCACGTCTACGAGAACGGCGCATTGCTCTACGACTGGCCGGTCTCGACGGGCATCGCGAGTTCGCCCACGTACACCGGAGAATTCCAGGTGCTCGACAAGAACGAAGAGGCCTACGCCAGCCAGTGGGACCTGTGGATGCCACACTTTATAGCCGTCTATCGCGCCGGTGGAGACACCTACAACGGCATCCATGCCCTGCCCATTCTCTCCAGCGGCCGGCGGTTGTGGGAGGGAACACTCGGCTCCCCCGCTTCCTACGGCTGCATCATCCTGGGTATTGAGGAGGCCGAGACGCTCTACAACTGGGCAGAAATCGGCGTCCCGGTGGCCATCGAGTGAGGCCAGGAGGTCGCCCGTGCGTTTACGTATCCGATGGCGCGCTGGAGCACCTTTTCTGAGTCGACTTTCCTGAGGGTTTCGCAGTAAGCGGGTATTGATCCGGTTGACAGCCGACCTCGTTATGTGCTATAATCTCTAGCGGTTCCATAGGATTAGCATAATATTATGAAACTCAGTACCAAGATGCGCTACGGCACAAGAGCCATGCTGGACTTGGCTCTGAATTACGGAAACGGAGTGGTCAGCGTCAGGGAGATAGCCGCCCGTCAGCAGATTTCCGCAAAGTACCTGGAGCAGTTGCTGGCCTCGCTTCGCACCGCCGGTCTTGTCAGAAGCGTTCGCGGCACACAGGGCGGATATACACTCACCAGATCCCCCGATCGGATCAACCTGCGAGAGATATACAACACTTTCGATGGAACGGAGGGTTTTGTCGAGTGTACAACGGGTCCCGAAATCTGCGACGAGAGAGATGTCTGCGTGGCCCAGGAGATCTGGGCTCAAATGTATACCGCGTGCATGGAGATACTGGAGTCTACCACACTTGAAGACCTGGTCTGTCGTGCCAGGAACAATCTCAGGAACGTCCGTCACAACTTAGCGACCGAGGTCGCCCCTTGAGGGCTGAAGCCGGTCGTCCGCCTACGCGGACGACGCACCGTCCACGCAGGTGGACGGCCAGCCGAAGGCTCGATAGGCGCGGTTTCAACCGCTCGCCGGCTTGCTCGCTTGATTGAGCGGTTGAACGCGGGACTACTGGAGTGCTCATGACTGCTACGAATACCTCACAACCCTCTGGTGATCGCCTCGCTCTGCTCTATCGCCTGTAACAGACCTTCAGTTCCTCCCTCGACCTCGACGAGGTGCTGAACCGGGTGATGGATGAGGTCATCGCGGTCACGCGCGCCGAACGCGGTTTCATGATGCTACATGATGCCAACGGGAGGCTGGTCTTCCGCGCGGCGCGTGGGATGGATCAGAACACGATTGATGATCCTCAGTTCCAGGTTTCGCGCAGTGTGGTGGAACGGGTGGGGCGCGAGGGGCAGCCGATCCTCACGAGCGACGCGCAGAGCGACGACAGGTTCAGCATGCGCCAGAGTGTGATGATCCTGGGGCTACGTTCGATCCTGTGCGTGCCGTTGAGCATCAAGGACCAGGTCTCGGGTGTCGTCTACGTGGACAACCGGCTGCAGGCCGGCATCTTCACCCAGGCCGATCTCGAACTGCTGACCTCCATCGCTTCGAGCGCGGCGATTGCGATCGAGAACGCGCGGCTGTACCAGGTCGCCGTCGAAAAAGGCCGCATGGAGCGCGAACTGCAAATGGCTCGCGAGGTGCAGGTTAGTTTGCTGCCGCATGAGACGCCACAGGTCCCCGGCTGGGAGTTCGCCGCACGCTGGCAGCCGGCACGTGAGGTAGCCGGCGACTACTACGACTTCATCTCGGTGGACTTCAACCTTGCGCAGGGTTCAGAACCTGCGCCAGGTTTAGGCAGTTTGGGCATTGTAATCGCCGACGTGAGCGACAAGGGCATGCCCGCCGCCCTGTTCATGGCTCTCACACGCAGCATCGTCCGCGCCAGCGTGGGCCACGCGCCCTCGCCCGCGGACGGCATCGCCCGCGCGAACCGATTGATTTGCACCGATTCTGCCGGCGGGATGTTCGTCACGCTGTTTTACGCTCTGCTCAATCCAGATGCGGGCGAGATCACTTACGTCAACGCCGGCCACAACCCTCCGTTGCTCTGCAAGCAAGGCGACCGCGCTGAGCAGGATCAACTGACACAACTGACGCGCACAGGGATGGCGCTGGGCGTGGTGGCGGATTCACCGTTTGAACAACGTACGGTGCATCTTGATCCCGGCGACTTTGTCCTACTCTATACCGATGGAGTGACGGACGCGACCGACGCACACTTGCAAGACTTTGGGATGGCTGGAATTATGATATAAGGATTATGTCAAGTTACATACCGCCATATCTGGGGTATTGCAGCAAGAAATCCCATATATGGGGATGTGAAACTGGCTGAAAGGCTCATTTTGGGCTTATATCATAATTCCAGTGGGATGGAACGTTTACGGCGTGTGATCCTTGACCATCGGCACTCGCCCGCGACGGATGTCGTGGCCGCGCTGGAGCAAGCGATTGACGACTTCACTGGTTCCGCCGCGCCGTTCGATGATGTTGCAACTGTGGTAATAAGATGCCTGAAATGATCGGCACTCTCTTGAACGAACGCTACCGCCTCGACGCCGAACTCGGCCGGGGTGGTATAGGTGTTATCTATCGCGCCCACGACACCCTGCTCGACCGTGACGTAGCCGTCAAGGTCTTGTCGGACCCCACGCTGAGCGCCGAAAGCCGTGCCCGGTTGCTGCGTGAAGCCCAGGCCGCTGCCCAACTCAACCACCCCAACATCGTCTCGATCTACGACGCGGGTGAGGTAGGGGATGTACCGTTCATCGTGATGGAACTGGTCGAAGGCGCATCGCTGCACGAGCGCCATCCACAAGCACTTGAAGATATCCTGTCGATTGCGCAGCAGGTGTGCGCCGCGCTCGAACACGCCCACGCTCACTCCGTCATCCATCGCGACCTCAAGCCGGAGAACGTGCTGCTTGCCCCCGACGGTTCTGCCAAACTGACGGACTTTGGCCTGGCTCGTACCGTCGCCTCGCGGCTCACCGTTGAAGGGACAATCCTCGGCACGGCGTTCTATCTCGCGCCGGAGCAAGCGCTGGGTCAAGAGATAGACAACCGCACGGATTTGTATGCGCTCGGCGTCATGTTGTACGAGTTGACGGCTGGACAGTTGCCTTTCACCAGTGGCGACCTGCTGACCGTCATCTCACAGCACTTGCACGCTCCAGTCGTCCCGCCCAGCACGCACAACAGAGCGATCCCCCCCGCGCTCGATGCCCTTATCGTGCGGCTCTTGAGCAAGCAACCGGAGGACCGTCCCGCGTCGGCGGCCGAGGTGCGACGGGCCCTGGAATTGGTGGTGACGATCTCAGTCGTTCCGTCCGAACCATCTGCTGCAAAGCCTGACTTGCCCGACCGTTTTCCTCCGGCCAAGAGACTCGACGAACGTCCCAACAACCTACCCGCACAGACCACACCCTTCATCGGACGCCAGGCGCAGTTAGCCGAGGTGCGGAGGGAACTGACCCGCCTGGAGAACGAAGTGCGCCTGCTCACGCTCAGCGGCACCGGGGGCACGGGCAAGACCCGCCTGGGCTTGCAGGTGGCCGCCGATCTGCTGGATCATTTCGAAGATGGCGTGTTCTTCGTCGCGCTCGCGCCCGTCCGTGACCCGACGCTCGTTATGCCCATCATCGCGCAGACGCTCGGGGTTCGCGAAGTCGAGAGCCAGCCCTTCGCCGGAGTTCACCCCGAGCGAAGCCGAGAGGCTCAGGGCAGGCCCTTGCTGGAAGCCTTGAAAGACTACTTGCGGGACAAGCACATGTTGTTGGTGCTGGACAACTTTGAGCAGGTGACGGAAGCCGCGCCGGTGGTGAGTGATCTGCTGGCCGCCGCGCCCCGGCTGAAAGTGCTGGCGACCAGCCGGGCTTTGCTGCGGGTGCACGGTGAGCACAACTACCCGGTTCCGCCGCTGACTCTGCCCGATCCGGATGAATGGCCGCCCCTTGAACGCTTGATGCAGGTCGAAGCGGTGCAGTTGTTCGTCCAGCGGGCACAGGCGGTGAAGGCGAACTTCGCCATCACCGGCGAGAACGGTCCGGCGGTGGCGGAGATCTGCGAGCGGTTGGACGGGCTGCCGCTGGCGATTGAGCTGGCGGCGGCGCGTGTGCGGCTGCTGCCCCCACAGAAGATGTTGGCCCAGTTGGGCAGCCGGTTCGGATTGCTCACGGGTGGGGCCAGGGACTTGCCGGCCCGGCATCAAACCCTGCGCGGCGCGATTGATTGGAGTTACGACCTGCTGGATGCCGACGAGAAGACGTTGTTCCAACGGTTGGCCGTGTTTTGTTGTAGTTGCACGCTGGAGGCGGCGGAGGCGGTGTGCAACGGGTCCGGCGGCCCTTCGGCGGGCTCACCGCCACGCCTGCCACGAGTACTCGCAGTGGAAGTACTCGCGGTGGCAGGGCAGGCTCTGGATGTGCTGAACGGGCTGGGGTCGCTGGTGGACCAGAGCCTGCTCCAGCCATCTGACGTGCATGGGGAGCCGCGCTTCGGGATGCTGGAGACCATCCGTGAGTATGCGTTGGAGCGGTTGGCGGGACAGCGGGGAGGCCGAAGTAGTACGCCGACGGCATGCAAACTTTTTCGTAGCGCTGGCAGAAGAGGCCGAGCCCAATCTAAATGGCGCGGAGCAGGTGGCCTGGTTAAACCAGTTGGAGGCGGAGCACGACAACCTGCGAGCGGCCCTGGGATGGGCCCTGCAACGTGAGGGAGCCTGCCCCGAGCCTGCCGAGGGAGCCTGCCCCGAGCCTGCCGAGGGGGCGGACGCGGAACTGGGGTTGAGATTGGCAGCAGCGTTGGGCAATTTCTGGTTTATGCGTGGTCATTGGACGGAGGCACGCCGGTGGCTCGAAAGGGCACTGGAAAAGAGCGGCGAAACTCCTGCGCCTGTGCGGGCGAAGGGACTCTGGATGGCAGGGCTTTGGCAGGAAAACCCCGAGCGGGCCAAGCCTCTTCTCCAGGAGAGTCTGGCTCTGTACCGGCAAGTGGAGGACAAACGAGGTGTCGCGCGTGCGCTGTCTGGGTTAGGGCATGTGGCGGACGACCTTGAGCAGGCGATAGCGCTGCACGAGCAGAGCCTGGCGCTGTTCCGGGAGTTAGGTGACAAGTGGGAGATCTCGGGCGTGCTCTCCTCGCTGGGAGGAGATGCGTGGAGACAGGGGGACTATGAACGAGCGACGACATTGTTCGAACAGAGCCTGATCCTGGCCCGGGAAACAGGCAACAAATGGGACGTCGCTGCCAGGCTCCGAATGTTGGGGAATCTAGCACTCGAGCAGATGGACTACGAACGAGCAGCCGCACTCTTTGAGGAGAGCCTGATGCTCTCCCGGGAACTGAATAACAGGGAAGGCATCGCCGGATTGCTCAATTTACTGGGAGAGATGGCGCGTCTGCGGGGCGACTACGAACGGGCAGCCGCGCTCTACGACGAGAGCCTGGCGCTCCGCCGGAAACTGGGTACCAGGAAAGGTGTTGCTATGATGCTCCACAATCTGGGGTACGTGGCGCTCCACCAGGGCGACGGACGGCAAGCGGCTATGTCCTTTGAGGACAGCCTGGCCCTGTACCGGGAAGTGGGAAACAAGGACGGCATCGCCTATTGCCTGGCGGGATTGGCGGGGGTGGCCGAGGCAGAGGGACAACCGGAGCGGGCAGCGCGGCTGCTCGGGGCTGCAGAATCGCTGCTAGAGGCCACCGGCGTTCATCTGATCGCCGCCGACCGGGCCGAATACGACCGTAACGTGGCCGCCGTGCGCGCCCAACTGGACGAGGCAGCCTTCGCAGCGGCGTGGGCCGGAGGGTCGGGCGCTGGCGGCTGATGACTGGGAGCAGGCGGTTGGCTACGCATTAGGTAGGGAGTAAGAGAGGATAACGCCGGTGTCCACCCCACTCCTGAAAACCAAACTCTATATTCCTCCTCCCCGCCCAGAGATGGTGCCGCGCCCGCGCCTGATCGAGCGGCTGAACGCGGGGCTTCACCGCAAGCTGACCCTCATCTCCGCCCCAGCCGGCTTTGGCAAGACGACGCTGTTGAGCGAGTGGACTCATTTGTCGAGGCGGGCCGCTGCCGGTGAGCGTAGCCCGCTTCATTGCGTCCGGCGAATGACGGCGGTTCCCATGCAAAACGAGGGGTGCTCTCCTGCCGCCGAAGTGGAAAGCAACTTCGCCAACCCAGGCCCAGGCGGGAGTGCGGCCCGCCGTGGGCGCGATAACCACCTTTTGCCGCAAGACTAGCCCGCGGCCCCGCACTTTTTGCCTGCCAGCACCGTTCGTGGGGAAGGAAGCGGGGCGGGCGCTTTGGTTTGTGCGAGGGCGGTTGTTGGGTATAATAGGGGCAGGGCGTCGTTATCCGATATTCAATGTTAGACATAGCTGATATGAAAGAAACGCCGAAGGCAGCACGATCCGTCCATCTTTGCTATCAGTCACCAGAGGCCACCTGTTTTCACAACGAAGTGTTAGTTGAAGAATCGCAAAATGGGTCATACTTCTGCGTCTGTGGGTTCCATGCTGGGTATTTCGGAATGCAACAGCTAGCGTCAGAAAACGAAAAAGTTATGTTGTTTTCGGTTTGGGACCCAGGAAACCAAAACGGCCCAGATGCAGTAGATCCCTCGAGACAAGTAGTCGTATTGAGTAGTGCAAATGATGTTCGTATTCAAAGGTTCAGTGGAGAAGGGACTGGGGCGCAGTGCTTCTTTGAGTTTAATTGGAGCGTGGGAGAAAAATACCGATTTGAGATTAAATCGACCCCTTGTGACGATCGTACTGCATATTCCGCATACTTCTATCTAAACGACAGATTTATATGGAAGCACTTGGCAACATTTTCCACAATTACTGATTGTAGAGGGATACGAGGATTCTATTCTTTTGTTGAAGATTTTCGAAGAGATGGGTTGACACCCGCCTTGAGGCGATCGGCAGTTTTCTCTGATGGATGGACAATAGATCATCAAGAAACATGCCACAGCCTCAGAAATGCTAGATTTACGGCAGACGATAATCCGCTGGTTAATATCAATGCAGAGTCATTGCAGCATGGATTCCGTCTGTCTACTGGAGGATGTACAATTCAAACAACAGAATTGAACTCAATGTTGTCGTATTAGATATTCTTGTCTAACTACTCAATGCGGCGGACGCGGTAACCCGCGCCGCTGATCTTGATCGTTAGCGAAAACCCCACCTGGAAACCGCTTTCCCTCACGAGGAGTCATACCTATGACCCACAACCACGGTGAACCCGTCCAAACGGAAACCCCCGACATCACCGCAGAACAACGCGCCAGGCTCAGGGAACTCTTCCCCGAGGCCTTCACCGAGGGCAAGATAGACTTCGACAGGCTCCGCGCCACGCTGGGCGACCTGGTAGACGACGGCCCTGAACGTTACCGCTTCACCTGGGCGGGCAAGCGGGACGCTATCCGTATGCTGCAAATGCCCACCCGCGCCACGCTCGTCCCCTGCCGCGAGGAATCGCTGAACTTTGACGAGACGCAGCACATCTTTATTGAGGGCGACAACCTGGAGGTGCTAAAACTGCTCTACAAGCCCTACTTTGGCCGGGTAAAGATGATCTACATTGACCCGCCCTACAACACAGGCCACGACTTTATCTACCCCGACAATTATGCCGACCCGCTGGGCGTCTACCTGCAACTGACCGGCCAGCAGGACGCCGAGGGCAACCTGCTCACGAGCAACCCCGAGACCAGCGGGCGTTACCACTCCACCTGGCTCTCGATGATGTACCCGCGCCTCTTCCTGGCCCGCCAATTGCTGCGCGAGGATGGGGTGATTTTCGTGAGCATTGACAACCACGAGGTGTACAACTTGCGGTTGTTGATGAATGAGGTGTTTGGGGAGGAGAATTTTGTAGCGGAGATTGTTTGGAAGAACAAGTACGGTCCAGGAGCGCAGACCAAAGGGTTCGCTAGCCTGCATCAGTACATCCTTTGCTACTCCAAGAGTGCTATCGAAAGCGTGGAGAGTCTGCTAAGTGAGGAAGAGACCAAACAGTACAAGCTAAGAGATGAGAAATTCGCAGTCAGAGGAGGGTACATTACACAGCCTCTCGCCACCAAGAGCAAAGATGATCGGCCCAACCTAGTCTACCCGATCCAGTACCAGGGCAAAACCATTTGGCCAGACAAGCAGTGGATCTGGGCACGCGAAAGAATGGAAGAGGCTTTGAGAAACAACGATGTCGTGATCCGGGAAAGTGGTGGCAAGTTCAGTGTACGCTTCAAACAGTATCTCAGAGACGAATGTGGGCGTATGCGGCGAGGCAAACCTCTGTCTCTTCTCAATGGACCCTTCAATCAAGAAGGCACCAAGGAAATGAGAGAACTTTTCGAGCGAGGAGTTTTCGACTTTCCTAAACCAGCTTCCCTAATAAGACGCTTATGTTCGGTGATGATCAATGGGGCAGATGGCAAAGATGACCTAATTCTTGACTTCTTCGCAGGCTCCAGCACTGCTGCCCAGGCCGTGCTGGAACTCAACCGCGAAGACGGTGGCAATCGGCGCTTCATCATGGTGCAACTTCCGGAGCCGACAGATAACCCGGAGTTCCCCACCATCGCCGACATCGGCAAAGAGCGCATCCGCCGCGTCATCGCCCAAATGCAGCAAGAGCGGAAAGGCCAACTGCCGCTGGATACCCGCGAGACGCCGGAAGACCTGGGCTTCAAGGTGTTCAAACTGACCCCGTCCAACTACCGGCCCTGGACAGGCGTGGACGAGCACACGCCCGAGGCATACATCAAACAGATGGCACTCTTCCTCGACCCGCTGGTGGACGGCTGGACGGTGGAGGACGTCATCTACGAAGTGGCGCTCAAGGACAGAGGCTACGGGCTGAATTGCCGCATAGAGTCACTGGGGACAGTACGCGATCCCGCTCAACCTGGTCAACCGCCATCGAGGAACGTCGTCTATCGTATCACCGACCCCGACAAAGAGCAGTCATGCATCCTATGTCTGGCCGACAAGATCCCGCCGCCGCTCGTCCGGCTGCTGGAATTGGACACAACCGACGCTTTCGTCTGCCGGGACGTGGCACTGGACGACGAAACCGCCGCCAACCTGGCCTTGCAGTGCCGGTTGAAGACGATTTGAGGGAGGGAGAGAAATGAAATTTTCACGCATATCCCTGGAAAACTGGCGCAACTTTGGACACGTTGACGTACCGCTGCAGAACCGCGCCTTTCTGGTGGGGCCGAATGCGTCCGGCAAGTCCAACTTCCTGGATGCGTTTCGCTTTCTACGCGACATCGTGATCTCAGGCGGGGGCTTTCAGAAATCAGTGACGGACCGGGGGGGTGTTTCTCTCATTCGGAATCTGGCTGCGCGGCGCTACCCAGACGTTGTTATCCAGGTTGCCTTACAAGAGAAGGAGGAAATCGTCTGGCGCTATCGGATTGCCTTTGCGCAGGACAATCAGCGCCGGCCCATCCTCAAGAAGGAACAGGTCTGGCGGGGGAGTGATTTGATCCTGGATCGTCCAGACGATGACGACCGAGCCGACGAAGCGCGTCTACGGCAGACCTACTTGGAGCAGACGTTTGCCAACCGCGAGTTCCGCGACATTGCCGACTTTTTTACCTCGGTACACTATTACCACCTCGTCCCGCAACTGGTCCGCGACCCGGAGCGTTCGATAGGGCGGCAGGCGGATCCCTACGGGGGTGATTTTTTGGAGCAGATCGCCAGTACCCAAAAGCACACGAAAGAGGCCCGCCTCCGTCGCATTCTGGCGGCGCTCAAGGTCGCCGTCCCCCAGCTCAGCGAACTCAAGTTGGAAAAAGACGAGCGAGGTGTCTCCCACCTGTACGGCAATTACGAGCACTGGCGTCCCAAGGGGGCCTGGCAGGCGGAAGCGGACTTTTCCGACGGCACCCTGCGACTGATGGGACTGCTCTGGTCGTTGCTAGACGGCAGCGGCCCCCTCCTGTTGGAAGAACCAGAATTATCGTTGCATTCCGGGATCGTGCGCTATATTCCGCAGATGATGCTGCGTGTGCAGCGCGGACGCAGGCGCGCCGTCCGGCAAGTTTTCTTGAGCACGCATAGCAGCGATCTACTGCGCGACGAGGGCATTGCAGCCGACGAGGTGTTGCTGTTTATCCCTTCCCAGGAAGGGAGCGTTGTACAAGTCGGCGCCGATATTGCCGAGGTGCGGCAATTGCTGGAAGCGGGCTTGACCGTCGCCGAGGTGATCATCCCTCGCACCCAGCCGATCAACGCGGTTCAGATTTCTTTCTTTGGAGATTGACCCTCTATGGAACTGATCACGCCTCCTGTTAACGTGCTCGTTGAGGGTATCACGGATGAAGCGGTCGTTCGCCGCATATTTGAATACGTTGGACTGACCTGTGGCATTGTGTACGGCAAGAGTGGCAAAGGCCCGCTGCTTCAACGTCTCCCGAACTACAACCAGGCCGCGCGTTTTGCATCCTGGCTGGTGGTGGTAGACCTCGATCAGGACGCAGGATGTGCACCGCCTTTTGTCCGAAGCGTACTTCCGAATCCGGCAGACGGCATGCAGTTGCGTGTGGCCGTGCGTGCTATTGAGGCGTGGTTCCTGGCGGACGCCGAACGACTGGCTGCTTTCCTGGGCATTCGTGCCGCCAGAGTTCCACCCAACCCAGACGCGGAGCTGGACCCCAAGGCTACCCTCATCAATCTGGCCCGGCGAAGTCGCAGAAGGGCGATTCGCGAAGACATCGTACCCCGCGAAGGGAGCGGTAGTCGGGTAGGCCCCGGCTACACCGGTCGCCTGATCGAGTTCGTAGCGGCCGCGGAGCACCCGTGGCGGCCCAACGTTGCCGCCCAACATTCGGACAGCCTGCGACGTTGCGTGGAGGCGTTGCAGGCCTTGAGAACGAAAACGGGAACGGGAGACCGGAGATAAAGTGGATGATGGAACTCAAATTCGACGCTCACCAAGAATTCCAACTCCAGGCCATCGAAGCCGTCGTCGGCCTCCTGGAGGGGCAGCCGCGCGTTGAGGCGGGTCTGCAATTCGCCCTCGGCCAATCCTCCTTCGCCGCCGTTCCCAACCAGTTGGACCTCTCCGAGGCAGAACTGCTGGAAAACCTGCGGGCCGTCCAGCGAAAGAACAACGTCACTCCCGACTCCGAACTGAAATGCATCGAACAGCCCATTGAGACGACTGGCGGTCCCAGGGACGCCCGCTTTTACAACTTTTCCGTCGAGATGGAGACCGGCACGGGCAAGACCTACGTCTACCTGCGTACGGCGTTGGAACTCTACCAACGCTACGGCCTGCGCAAGTACATCGTCGTCGTCCCGTCGGTCGCCGTGCGGGAAGGCGTCGTCAAGACCCTCCAGATCACCGAGAAACACTTTCGCAAACTCTACGAAAACGTCCCCTACCGCTACTATGCCTACGACTCGGCCAACCTCTCCCAGGTGCGCCAGTTCGCCCTCTCCGACAGCGTCGAGATCATGGTCATGACGCTGGCCGCCTTCAACAAAGCCTCCAACGTCATCCGCCAGACCACCGACCGGTTGCAGGGCGAGACGCCGGTGCACCTGATCCAGACTGCCCGTCCCGTCCTTATCCTGGACGAGCCGCAGAATATGGAGAGTGAGATCAGCGTCACCGCGCTGGCTCTGCTGGACCCCCTCTTCGCCCTGCGCTACAGCGCCACCCACCGCAACCCCTACAACGTCGTCTACCGCCTCACCCCGTATGAAGCCTACCGGCAAAGGCTGGTCAAGCGCATCGAAGTCGCCTCCGTCGTCAGAGAGGACGACACCACCCAGCCATACCTGCGGCTGGAGCGCATTGAGGCGAAAAAGCGAACGCTCACGGCGCGGCTGGCTGTCCACAAACTGATGAAGAGCGGCACTGTGAAAGAGCGCGTCATCACCGTCCGTCCGGGCGACTCGTTGCAGGAAAAGACGAGCCGCACCGAATACGCGGGCTACGAGATTGACGAGATCAGCCTCGGCGGACGGTTCGTGCGCTTTGCCAACAACGTCGAGATCAGCCTGGGGCAAGAACTGGGAGCCGATAAAGAGGCCATCTTTGAGGCCCAGATTCGTTACACCATTGAGGAACACTTGCGCCGGCAGGCCCGGCTGAGGGACACTGGCCTAAAAGTCCTCTCCCTTTTCTTCATTGACCGGGTGGACAACTACGCTCCCGAGGACGGCCTCATCCGCCGGCTGTTCGTCCAGGCTTTCGACGACGCCAAGCAGCGCTTCCCGGACTGGCGCGACCGGGACGCCGGGGACGTGCAGGCGGCCTACTTTGCCCAGCGGCGCACCCGCAGCGGCGAGGTCATCCTCGAAGACAGCAAAACCGGCGAGGCGGAAAGAGACCGCGAGGCTTACGAACTGATTATGAAACACAAGGAGCGACTGCTCTCCTTCGACGAGCCGGTATCGTTCATCTTTTCCCACTCCGCCCTGCGGGAGGGCTGGGATAACCCCAACGTCTTCCAAATCTGCACGTTGAACCAGACCGCGTCCGAGATGAAGAAACGGCAGGAGATCGGGCGTGGCGTGCGGCTGCCCGTGAACCAGTCGGGCGAGCGGGTGCACGATGAACGGTTCAACATCCTCACCGTCGTCGCCAACGAGAGCTACGAGCGATTTGTGGCTCAACTTCAGAGCGAGATCGCCTTCGAGTACCGGGAGGAGATCGAAGCGCGTTACGGCAAGCCCATCGGCGACCTGAGCGACGAGGAGCGGAGCCAGATCGAAGAAGAATATGGCGCGGGCATCCTGCCGCCCAAACCAGTTGACGCGCGCAAGCGCGGCGTGGCGCGGCTGCGCAAAGAGTACAGGCTGAAACCAGAGTTCCAGGAACTTTGGGAGAGGATCAAGCACAAGACCCGCTACGCCGTGAAGATAGATAGCGAAAAACTGGTCCGTGACGTGGTGGCGGAACTCGACCGGGCGGAGATTCGCCCGCCCCGCGTGACCATCACCAAGGCGCGGGTAGACGTGGGCCAGGAGAGCGTCTTCGAGGCTCTGCAAATGAGCGCGGCCAGGACCGTGATGGACCTGTCGGGGCGCTACCCCTTGTCTAACCTGGTCGAGGTGATGGCGAACCTGATGGAACACACCACGCCGCCGGTGCGCCTCACCCGTGGGACGTTCCTGGAGATCATCAAACGTGCTTCCCCGGCTTGCAGACAGGCGATGGTAGACAACCCCAACGAGTTCGCCACCGTTGCCGTGCGTTTCATCAAGGAAAAACTGACCGACCAGTTAGTGGAGGGCATCCAGTACGAAAGGATCAACAAGTGGTACGAGATGACCCAACTGGACGTGGAGATTCCAGGATGGGAGGAATACCTGGTGCCGGCCGCCAACTCCGTCTACGATCACGTCATCTGCGACTCTGACATAGAGCGACAGTTTGTAGAGGGATTGGAGCATCGGGACGACGTCAAGTTATACCTCAAGATCCCGGCCTGGTTCACCGTGCCGACCCCCATCGGCGAGTACAACCCGGACTGGGCCATAGTAATGGAAGACTGCGACGAACACGGTGAGCCTACGGGCAAGCCACTCCTTTACCTGGTGCGTGAAACCAAGAGCACGCACCACCTGGACGAACTACGCCCAGACGAGCGCCGCAAAATCATCTGCGGCGAGCGGCACTTCAGAGACGCACTGGGGGTGGACTACAAGGTCGTCGTTTCCGCCCGCGAGTTGCCTTGAGGTCAAGGTTACTCTAGGCCACAGTGAAGTTGGTCCCAGAATGTTACCAGGGAGAGCGAAATGACCACGCCCCTCCTGACCACCAAACTCTATATCTCCCCCGTCCGGCCAGAACTGGTCTCGCGCCCGCGCCTGATCGAAGGGCTAAACGCGGGGCTACACCGCAAACTGACCCTCGTCTCCGCTCCCGCCGGGTTCGGTAAGACCACGCTGTTGAGCGAATGGATCAATTCGGGAGTAAGGAGTAGGCAGTATGAAGTAGGCATTGAGCAAGGGCGCACGAATGAGATATGCCCTACTCCCTACTCCCTACTTCCTACTCCCAGATTTGCCTGGCTATCGCTGGATGAAGGCGACAACGATCTGGCGCGCTTTTTGGCCTATTTCATCGCTGCCTTGCAGACAATTGAGGCCCGGCAGGAACCTGCCGGCAACATCGGGAAAGGCGCGTTGAGCGCGCTCCAATCCCCTCAGCCGCCGCCGACCGAGGCCATCCTGACCGCCTTGATCAACGAGATTGCCGCTATCCCCGACCGGATTGTCCTCGTCCTCGACGACTATCACCTCATTGAAGCCCAGCCAATCCACGACGCCCTCACCTTTCTGCTCAGGCACTTGCCGCCACAGATGCACCTGGTCATCGCCACCCGTGATGATCCGCACCTGCCCCTGGCCCGTCTACGCGCTCGTGGCCAATTGACCGAACTGCGCGCCACAGACCTACGGTTTACCTCCTCCGAAGCCGCTGAATTTCTCAACCAGGTAATGTGGTTAAATCTTACATCTGAAGACATTGAAGCATTGGCAACGCGTACCGAAGGCTGGATTGCTGGCCTTCAATTGGCTTCCATTTCAATGCAGGGACAT
>JAUWOI010000289.1 GCA_030612185.1 Anaerolineae bacterium | reverse complement strand
CCCGCTTCTTCACCACGGCTAAGCGGGATATGGGGGGGGCGAACCTCGACGAGCCGATGACCGTACTGCGCAACCAGGGCATCATCCTGGGCGAGGACAGCGAGAAGATGTCCAAGAGCCGGGGCAACGTCGTCGCCCCCGACGACCTGGTGGAGCGGTATGGGGCCGATACGCTGCGCGGCTACCTGATGTTCAGTTGGCGCTGGGAGCAGGGCGGACCGTGGGACTCCCACGGCATCGATGGGGTCTACCGCTGGCTGCACCGGGTCTGGAGCCTGGTGCTGGACAAATCAGCGAATCAGCGAATCAGCGAATCCACTGAGAAAGAGATCGCTGATCTGCGTCGTTGGACACATAAGACGATCAAGCGCATCACCGACGACATGAAGAACTTCGCCTTTAACACCATCATCGCCGGGCTGATGGAATTCACCAACGCGCTGATTAAGGCGCAGGGAACGCCGGTCTCCAACACCCCCGCCTGGGAGGAAGCCATCGAGACACTGCTCTTGCTGCTGGCCCCCTGCTGCCCGCACATCGCCGAGGAGTTGTGGGCGCGCACCGGCCGGCCCTACAGCGTCCATCAACAATCCTGGCCACAGTTCAACGCCGACCTGGCGGCCGAGGAAGTGATCACGCTGGTGGTGCAGATCAACGGCAAGTTGCGGGCGCGACTGGAGGTGCCCGCCGGTATCACCGAAGAGACAGCGCGAGAGGCCGCCCTCACCGACGCAAACATCCAGCGACACCTCGGAGACAAGGTGATCCGCAAGGTCATCTACGTGCCGGGGCGACTGGTGAACGTCGTGGTGTAAGACGAATTCAGACCTCCGAGGTTTTCCCAACCTCGGAGGTCTGTGCTTTCCATCCCAATAGTACCAACGCACTATAGAGAATTCCCATATTTTATGATACACTGTTATCGTTTCTGGCGGTCAGTGTTGTTTAATTATTTCCGTGAGGGTATACTATGTCTACGTTATCTGCAAATTCGACAGAGGAGCAATTCTTTCTTAACCCACAGGAAATCTCGGACCTGCTGCGGGTTTCCGTCCAGACAGTGCGCCGTTGGATCAAAGAGGGAAGCCTGCCGGCGTACAAGGTTGGCCCCAGGATGTGGCGGATCAGGAAGACTGACCTGGACGAGTGGCTCGAACGGCAGCGGTCCACCACGGTAGACGACAACTAGGTGGACTCTTTCCAACAGAGGCCCATCGAAAGGTCTATCTTGACTACCGATTCAACCTTCGTGTGCAAATAGAGCCACCCTATCCACCGCTCTGGATCGGCAAATGCCTGTATTGCCCGGTGCTGGTGGCGCAGGAGTGATGAGATGAAGGTTGGGAGCAAAGGAACCCGGTTTTTTCCTGCCAGAGGGACTCCTCTGATACTTAAGAAGCACCTGCGGCCAGCACTGCTTCGCCGGTGGAGCGCCAAAAACCGGATTTCTGGTCTATCTGCGCACGCTGGGTTTCCAGTAGCCACGCCGCACCATGCGAGCCTCCGTCACCGTCACGATGGCATCTTTGTCCACGGACCTGGCGATCCCCAGCACGGCGTCCACATTCTTGCGAGGCACAATGGTCTCGACGACACCCACGACGTTCTCACGCCCGCGTCCGTAGTATTCCGTCACGCCAAATCCCGCCTGCCGTAGAGCCTCCGCCAGGGCAGCGCTCTTCTCGGGGGAAATGGCCCGCACCTCGGCGAAGCCCAGCGCCAACCGCTGCTCCCAGGCCATGCCAATCAGCGTGCCCACGGCGAACCCGCCGCAGTAGGCAAAGATGTTCCAGACGTTGCCCAGATTCGCCACCACCTTGCCGATGGCGACGACATAGACCAACGCACTGACGAAGCCAGCCGCCACAGCAGGGGCTTTGCGCCCCTGGACAGTCATTATGGTCGCAACCGTGCTAACGGCGATGCCTACCACGCGCAGCGCAAAGATCAACAAGGCTTCCAGAAATATACTCACTCGCTCACTCCTATCTGGTTTCAAATATCACGCGCTGCGCCGATTATACCGCCCTATGGCCGGTTGTCAACGAAGGATTGTCGCCTCATCCGGCTTGTGTTATAATACCACTGTGGACGACACAGCCTGGATGCGCGAGGCGCTGGCCGAGGCGGAGCAGGCGCTGGCCCACGGCGACGTGCCCGTCGGGGCAGTGGCAATACACAGAGGGACCATCATCGGGCGGGGGCACAACCGCAAGGAAGCCGACGGAGACCCGACCTCCCACGCGGAGATGATCGCGCTTCGGGAGACAGCCTGCACGTTGGGCGGCTGGCGACTGGTGGGCGTGACGCTCTACTGCACGCTAGAACCCTGCCCAATGTGCGCCGGCGCGATGGTGGCAGCCCGGCTACCCCGGCTGGTGTACGGAGCCGATGACCCTAAGATGGGCGCGGCAGGATCGCTAGTCGAACTTCTGCGCGACCCGCGCTTCAACCACCAGGTGGCCGTCACCCGTGGCGTGCTGGCAGGCGAGGCGCAGGCGCTGTTGGAACGGTTCTTCGCCGGGCTGCGGGACAGTCAACCCACTGCAAGTTCAGTGGGACTAGGACGCAAGAAACGACCCTGCGAGTGAGATAAGATGAGACTACATTCCATTCGTCTGTACCTGGATCCAGATCCCAGCGGTGTTTACACAGTTACCAGTCCCGACGTGCCTGGTCTGGTAACCGAGGGGCGCACGCCGGGCGAGATTTTGAGCAACGTCCAGGAGGCGTTAGATGCGCTAATGGATGCCTGGGGTGAGTTGGGGATAGACGTTCCTCCTGCTTTACGTCCTGTGCTGGCCAACCGCCCCCAAACGGTTGAGATGCTAGTGGCTGCCTGATGCGGTACCGTGAAATTGCCAAGAGGCTGCGCCGGCTCGGATGTCGAGAACTCCGCGGGGGGAAGGGTAGCCATCGCATCTGACACAACCCAGCTACAGGGAAAGTGACTGCTATCCCGGACTGGGGTTCCAAGGATCTGGTGCCCGGCACTGTGCGGGCTATCATCCGCGAGTTGGGCATCAGCCGGGCCAAGTTTGGTCCAGTCAAGTAGTTTCTGTTTTGGAAGGGTGCCGGAGTGGACGAACGGGACGGTCTCGAAAACCGTTGTGGTCCTTGTGGCCACCGTGGGTTCGAATCCCACCCCTTCCGCCTGAAAAGGCCCTTGCATAGCGCAAGGGCCTTTAATCGTGACAGGCGTTCGATCACCCTTGCGAAGGTTACGAATAGCCCTGACGATAAGACGATGCCCGGCTGGCAAAGACACTTTCGGCCCAAAGGCTGCTGCCCAACCTTCGCAAGGGTTAGCACAGGATCAACGCTGGAAATTGGCCCGTGCTGCCGCCAGCGATTCTTCGTCGCGCCACTCCCCCCGCAGCACCAGGCGCGGCATCTGGCGCGGTGCGCCACGGACAACAGCGTGGCGGAACACACGCCGGGCGGAGATGCCGTACTCCCGCCGCAGGTACTCAATCTGCTCCTCAATCTGCGCCTCGATGCCGGATACGTCCGCCGGCTCCAGCAATGTTCCATCCACCGGGCAGTACCATCCCTTCTCACAACGGCACGTGATTACGATGCCCTCGTCGGTCAACTCCCAGGAGCGCACAGCGATCTGCTTCTGCCCTTTCGTCAGCACGAAGGCGTCCACTACGGGTGCATGAGGCTCGATGTACACCTCGATTTTGTAGGGAGTGAGTGTGCGAGGCTTCTTCTTGATGGGACGGCGGGCTCTGCGAGTAGGACGTGCAGCCGTCTTGCGCCTCATATCCCCGCTTCGAGGAGGGGCTGGGGAAGAGGTGGGCTTTTCTTCCACCTTTTCGACGGGAGGCGGAGGTGGGGCTGGTTTGGGGGGCTCAGGCAGTGGCAGTTTGGCCGGCTGGCCATCGGCGGCGTGACACAGCCCCACGTGCTCGCGGCAAGTGGCTCGCCCACAGACCTTGCAGCGATTCAGACTGTGCATACACACCGGGCGGTCGCACACCACACAATGGCTCATCTGGTCGGCGCACAGGCGGCAGTAGACACGCTTGCAGTCCACGCACTGCTCCGGCAGCAGACAGTCCTCGTGCGCCAGATGCCCGCCGCTACACAGCATCAGCCGCGTCGCCGGTCGCCCGCACACATCGCAGGTCAATGGCTCGACACGACGCAACAGCGGGTCCCAGACGACGGTACGTTCCACCCTCACCGTGCGGTTCCCGACGCGCACGGTGAGGAGAATCTTGGGCTGGGCGATGACCTGAAGATTGATCAGTTCCAGTTCCACGCGCAGGCGATACTTGGCCTCGACGTCGGCCAGTTTGGCCTCCCGCTCAGCCTGCGCGGCGGCCAATTTGTCCTCCAGCGAGGCACGGCGGGTCTCATCGCTGGAGCGCTTGATGCGACGCTGCAGGTCGCGGGCGATGTCGTCGTAATACCCGGTGAGACGGGCCTGGTCAAGCTCCAGGTAGCGGGCGGCACGGCGGCTCAGTGTCTCCAGCGGCGCGGCCAGTTCGTCCAGCGCGGCGCGAGTGGCCCGCTCCAACAATCCCTCCAGCACCGGACGGCTCAGCGACTCATTATCATATCCCGACCCCGGCAGCCAACGCACCGGCGCGGTGATAAGATGCCCGAAAACCGATTCCTCCTCCAGCCGCGCCAGTCGCTCAATGTGTGTCAGTTCAGGGACAGCAAAGCCAGCCTGCGCGTCCATCACGACCGAGACCAGCCGCTCGCGCTTCTCGTCGGTGATCAGCGCGGCCTTAAAGTTGAAGCGCACGTAGTGACAGAGTGCCGCCGTCTCGCTCTTACGCTCCGCTTCGGACAGGCGAGCGTTGGGGAAGGTCAGCGACTGGCGAGCCAACGTGAGTAGCCCGCGCTTATCGAGCCGCACATCGTTGACGTAAACCTGCACACAGGCAGGCTCGGCGCGGACCTCCTCCATCAGCGTATCCACCAGAGGATGTCCGTAGCCCACGATGGTGACGTCTTCCTCATCAGTCACATCCGCCGGGGCTTCGTCGGCGAAGGCCAGACGCTGATAGGAGGACACGTCCCAGCGACGGGCCACCCCCTCAGGCAGAAGAGCCTCGTAGATACCGTAGGCCGGTGGCTCGACGATGCCGCTGGCCTGGCGGAAAGCGTTCAGCACGAAGTCGGCCAGTTCGCTCATTCGGCCACGAAGTCCTCCCCGAACAGCGCATCGTCGTACTCTCGGGTGCGCTGGTAGGTTTCCCGGGCCTGGGCCAGCGCATCGCCGAATCGCTCGAAGCCGGCCGCCACTTCGTCCGGCGTGCGAGCCTGCGTCCAGATGTCCATCACAATCCCCTCGAAGTCGCGCTCTTCCTCCAGGTGACCCAGGATCATGTCCATCTCGCCGATGACCAACTCAAACATGTTCAACTTGCGGTCGAGGACCTCCAGGATGTAGTCCTCCACCGTGCCCTCGGCCGAGAAGTTGAAGATCTCCACCGGGCGGGTCTGGCCGATGCGGTGGATGCGCCCGACGCGCTGCTCGATGCGCTGCGGGTTCCAGGGCAGGTCGAAGTTGAGCATGAGGCGACAGAACTGGAGATTGCGCCCCTCGCCAGCCGCCTCGGTCGAGAGGAGCACCTGGGCACTCTGCTCAAAGCGACGGATGGCCTTGTCCTTCTCTGCCCGCGAGAGTTGGCCATGGTAGAGCACGAAATCCACCCTCATCCCGCGCAAGAGGTCCGCCAGCAACTCCAGCGTGGCCCGGAAATGGGTGAAGATAATCAGTTTCTCGCGCCCACCGGAGGCCAGTTGGGAGAACATAAGCCGCTCCAGCGCCTTTCCCTTGGCCCAGGACTGGACGCCGCTAGCGCGGTCGGCCAGGCCCAGCAGCATCTCGCGATGGGGAGCCATCTCTGGCCGCTCGGCCAGCCTCATCAGTGTGGGACGGACGGCGGCCGGGGAACTGCCAATCTCGCGCTGGAGTGTGCGCAGGGTGAAGCGATGGACGGCCGGGAGCACTGCTTCTACTTGACCTAACTCCCCAGCCCCCTTCC
>JAUWOI010000095.1 GCA_030612185.1 Anaerolineae bacterium | reverse complement strand
TAGGAACTCTCTTAAAGATATTAGAACAAGATATAAATCATATATCAAACAAATTATTGATTTTTTAAATGATACGCTTCAAGCTTTTGAGTTAAAACAAGAGGATCTTGTTAAAATAAAGGATAGTATAACTGATGTATCAAATAAGGAAAAATTTGATAAAGTCTGGAACGCTATTGGAAGATTGAATTTACAGCGAAGAGCATTTTTAGATATGATTCACATTAATTTATTCACTTATTTTGCTAAGCAGAGGATGATCTGGACAAGGGATGGGAACCTGCTCGAAGGGGATCGTCAGATCCCCGTCCGGCCCCACCAGCGACGCGGATTTGACAATCCGCTCTGAGCAAAGGATGATCTGAGCAAAGGATGCTCTAAGCAGAGGATGGTCCAAGCAAAATATGAGAGGAAAAGGAAAATGACACACTGGCGCCCAGACTTTAACCCCGACAATCTATACTTCGTCACCACCAGTGCCATTCAGCACCGCCATCTTTTCAAACGTGACGTGATGAAACGCCTGGTCGTAGACAGCCTGGATTGTATGCGTCTTCGTAAGCGGTTCAAGTTGTACGTCTTTGTCATCATGCCCAATCACCTACACATCATCATCCAGTGTCGCGCCGAGGACCCCCTCGCCAACGTCATACGCGATCTGAAAAAGCACGTCGCTGATCGGCTGATCCGACATTACCGGGTTGAAGGCAACCAGTCGGTACTGGGTTTTCTCGCCTCAGTGGTCACGCGCCCAGACAAGCAGCAGTACAAAGTCTGGGAAGATGGCTATGATGCCAAAGACATCTTTTCACCGGAGTTCTTGCGACAAAAGATGACTTATTCGCACAATAATCCATGCCAGCCTCACTGGAGCCTGGCAGAACATCCTGAAGACTATATCTGGTCCAGCGCCAGGTTCTACTTGTTGGAGGAGCCAGCCATTATCCCACTGGATAACGCCAACTTTCTACTGGCATGAGCCGCTGGATCTGGCGATCCAGTGGGAGCATAAGTTGATTGCAGAGAATGTAAGGGATATCTGATTATGTCCAAGAGAATCCTGATCGTCGAAGATAGCCCCACCGAGGCTCTGCGTGCTCGATTGTTCCTGGAGCGAGAGGGCTACCAGGTCAGTGCGGCTGCCGATGGGAAAGAGGGATTGACCAAAGCGGCGGAGGAGAAACCCGATCTGATTGTCCTCGATACGATCATGCCCCGCATGAGCGGCTATGAGGCTTACCAAAGACTCAGGGTTGACCCTAGAACCACTGACATCCCGGTTCTTATGCTGCTGACCGAGACCGAGGCGACAGAGGCACCTCGCAGGTTGGGCCTCGGCGCCGATGCTTATATAACCAAACCTTATGCGCCGCCCCTCCTCCTGGCCGGGGTAAAGGAAGCAACCAAGGCGCACGAGAAAATCAGGGCGGAGAATGGATTGCGGCAGGTTGTGCAAACTCTGGGCATCGGCTGGGTGGTGCTTCAGGATGGGCATATCGTCTCTGTGGACCCGGCTGCTGAGGCGCTCTTTGGGTTGGATGTGGACGAACTGGCAGGCAGGCCCTTTGTCGAGTATCTTCACGACGACCGCTCCTCGTTCAGCGATATGATCTCCCATGCAGAGTCCGATGGCGGAGAGCAAGGGGAGTTTAAGGTACGGGTTGACGGTAGAGAAGAGATCATGTGGTGGCGCATCTATGCAGCCCCGGCCACACATGAGGGCCAGGCTGCCACCCGGTTGGCTTGTTTGGATGTCACCGCCTGGATGCAGTCAGAGGAGGCGACCAAACAGTACAACCAGGAGTTACAGCAGGCCAGGCAAAGGGCCGAGGCGGCCAAGCGAGCCAAGACCGACTTCCTGGCCAACATGAGCCACGAACTGCGCACTCCCCTGTACGGATTCATGGGCACGGTTGATCTGGTGTTGGATACCGAGTTGACGCTAGAACAGCGCAACTACCTGAACACGGCCAAGACCTCGGCCAACGCGCTCCTGGCTATCGTCAGTGACATCCTGGAGTTTTCCGAGATTGAGGCGGGGCAGTTGAGCCTGGAGGAGAAGGGGTTCGACCTGTGGGCCACTGTGGAGGAGACGGCTGAGATGATGGCCCAGCACGCCCAGGAAAAAGGACTGGAGTTCTCCTGTGGCATCTCGCCCCAGGTGCCGCGGGCGCTGGTGGGCGACCCGAGGCGGGTGCGCCAGGTGCTGGCCAATCTCATAGGCAACGCGGTGAAGTTCACGGAGCAGGGGAATGTGGCCGTCTGGGTGGAAGCAGTCAACCTAACCCCCCAACCCCCTTCCCTGCCAGGGAAGGGGGAGTATGAAGGCTCCCCTCCCCGCTCCGGGGAGGGGTCGGGGGAGGTAGAACTACATTTCCTCGTCCGCGACACCGGGATCGGCATCCCCGAGGACAAGCAGGATGTCATCTTCAAGGCTTTCCAGCAGGCCGATGATTCCGCCACCCGCCAGTACGGCGGCATCGGCCTGAGACTGGACATCTCGCGGCGGTTAGTGGACCTGATGGGGGGCCGCATGTGGGTGGAAAGTCGGATCGGGAGAGGCAGCACCTTCCACTTCACGCTCACACTGAGGTATCAGGAAGACCCGCTTCAGCCCTTGGGAGAGGTCACCCGGCCCGCCGTCGGGGAGAGAGCAGTAGAACTGCAGATTCTGCTGGCCGAGGATAGCCCTACTAACCAGTTAGTTGCGGTATCGAATCTGAAGAAGGCGGGCCACACGGTACAGGTGGCGGACAACGGGCGGAAGGCGGTTCAGGCGTTCGCCGAGGGGGAATTCGACTTGGTGCTGATGGACGTGGCCATGCCGGAGATGGACGGCCTGGAAGCCACACGGACCATTCGGGAGAGGGAAAAAGAGTCCGGTGGCCACATCCCCATCATCGCTATGACCGCCTTCGCCACGAAGGAGTACCGGGAGAAGTGTCTGGCAGCGGGAATGGATGCTTACATCACTAAGCCGGTGAGCCCCGATGAACTGCGTAGGGCCATTGAGCCACTCCTGAGAGAGGCAGACATCAGGAAGGCAGACCTCGGAGGTTTAGGAAAACCTCCGAGGTCTCGGCCAGCAGTTAACCTCGGCGATGCGTTGGAGGTAGTAGGTGACGACGTAGAACTATTGCAAGCCGTGGTCGAAATGTCGCTGGAGGAATGTCCCGAACAGGTAGAGGCGCTGAGAGAGGCCCTGACCGGGCAGGATGCGCCGGGCGTCGAAGATGCGGCGCACAGGCTGAAGGGGGTTCTGGGCAACCTCGGAGGCCTGATAGCGCGAGACGTAGCCCAGCGTCTCGAGACGATGGGCGAGGAGGGCAACCTCAATGGCGGATTGGCCGCGCTGGAAGAACTGGAAAAGGAGATGGGGCGTGTGGTGGTCTTTTATTCAGAACCAGGGTGGGTGCAGAGTGCCCTTGAGCACGAGGGAGGCTAGTGATGGGTACTAAGGCACGTATCCTTGTCGTTGACGACGATCGTCCTACGGTGATGATCATCTCAAGCATCTTGAAAAAGCAAGGCTATGAGGTTTTTACCGCTTTCGATGGCATGAACGGGTTAAGAAAGGCACATAAGGTGAAACCCGACTTGGTCGTCTTGGATATTATGATGCCCCTAATGAATGGATACGAAGTCTGTCGCCGCCTACAGAGCAATCCGGATACCGCTGACATAGCGGTGCTTATGCTTACCGCCAAGGGAAGAATTGATGCAGAGGCGGAGGAGCCCAGACAATACTTCGATAGCGTCCAAGACCGGTTGCGGGGGTTCGACTCTGGGGCCATGGATTTCTTGACCAAGCCGGTGAAGGCGAAGGAAGTAGCACGGCGGGTGAAGGCCTTGCTATGGGCCAAAGGCTTCCCGATTTGACCGCTCCTCTGGAGAAACGATGACTAATCGAGATCAAATCCTGATTGTTGACGATAGCCCGGAGATGCCCCACCTGCTGGACGCGTGTCTCAGGCCTCTGGGGTATGACACCGCGGCCATTGGCAATGGCCGACAGGGTCTGGAGATGCTCGAGACCGGGGAGTTCAGCGTAGCCATCCTCGATCTCATGTTGCCCGACCTTAACGGAATGGAGATCCTCAGGCGCATCCGGCAGCAGCGGCCCGAGATAGAGATCATCATGCTCACCGGCCACGCCTCGCTGGAGACTGCCATCGAGGCACTGCGGCTAGGGGCCTACGATTACGTCACCAAACCTTTCCGTGTTGACGCCATTCGATCCGCAGTCAAACGCGCGATGGAGAAACAACGCCTGGCGGCGAGACTGGCCGCTGTCCAGGACCTGAGCCGCGAGATGACTCTCTCGCTGGATGTGAAGCAGGTGGCCGAGACGGTGCTCGACTTCGTCGGGCGGGTGTTGAAGTTCCAAAACTGTGGACTGCTGCTGATTGATGAAGAGCATGATGAACTGTACCGGCTGGCGGCGCGCGGTACTGGACAGGAGATAGCGCCCAGGCTATCCCTGAGCGGCGAGAAAGGGATCACTGTGGCGGTGGCGCGCAGCGGCGAGCCACTCTACGTGCCCGATGTGCGGGAGGACCCCAGATACGTGGCGGTAGGGGCAGAGTGCCGTTCGGAACTGGCGGCGCCGCTGGAGATCAACGGGCGCGTGATCGGGGTGTTGAACGTCGAAGGCGCCGAGGCAGACGCCTTCAGTCCAGATGACGCGCGCTCTCTCTCTGCCCTGGCCGCCCAGGCAGCAGCCGCGATTGAAAGGGCCCGGTTATTTGAACGAGCGCAGCAGGAGATTCTAGAGCGCAAGCAAGCGGAAGAGGCGTTGCAACGGCGGACGCGTGAATTGGAACTGCTCAACCGCACCGGTCAGACGCTCACCTCCAGTCTCGACCTGGACCGCGTGCTCATCACCCTTTTGGAAGAAGTGCGCCATCTGCTGAATGTGGCACTCTGTTCAGTCTGGTTGACCGATGCGGAGACAGACGGACTGGTCTGCCGGCAGGCTATTGGCCCTCAACCCGACGTCCTTCGCGGCTGGCGACTGGCACCGGGAGAGGGATTCGTTGGCCAGGCGGCTCTCAATGGCAAAACCATCATCGTGCCGGATGCCTGGGCCGACGAGCGCCACTTCAAGGGTATAGATCAGCAAACTGGCCTGGCGCTCCGCTCCATCCTTAGCATCCCGCTCCAGGTCAAACAGGACGTGATCGGCGTGCTCCAGATAGCAGATGTAGAGGCCGGCCGCTTCAAATCAACAGACCTTGGATTGATGGAACCGCTGGCCGCGACTGCGGCTATCGCTATCGAGCATGCGCGGCTGTACGAACAGGCGCAGCAGGAAATTACAGAGCGCAAGCGGGCGGAGGAGGCATTACGGCGTCGCGTCGAATTTGAGAAACTCATCACCGCCATCGCAACCTACTTCATTAACCTCCCGTCAAACGAGGTTGACAGCGGGATTAACCACGCCCTGCAAGCAGCCGGGAAATTTGCCGGTGTGGACCGGGGCTACGTCTTTTTGCTTTCCCACGACGAAATGCAGATAGACAATACTCACGAGTGGTGCGGTTCAGGGATTGACCCGCACATTGAGAGCCTGAAGAATCTCCCGGTTGACAGTCTCTCGTGGTGGATGGGAAAACTCAGATGGTTCGAGACCATTCATATCCCTCGTGTTGCCGACCTCCCACCCGAGGCGAGTGCCGAAAACGAGATCTGGATATCACCGGCAGTTCAGTCAGTCATCGTGATGCCAATGGTCTATGGCAGGTCTCTGATCGGGCTTCTCGGCTTCAGTTCGGAACGGGCCGAAAAAACCTGGAGCGAAGCGGAAATCAGACTGCTCAAGATGGTGGGGGAGATCTTTGTCAGTGCTTTGGTGCGCAAGCGGGCGGAGGAGGCGCTGCGGGAAGCCAAAGAGGCCGCCGAGTCAGCCAACCAGGCGAAGAGTGAGTTCCTGGCCCGCATGAGCCACGAGATCCGCACACCCATACACGGCATCATGGGTATGGCTGATCTGATGCTGGACACTGTGCTGGCGCAAGAACAACACGAATACCTGGGTATACTCAAGTCCTCTGCCGACTCGCTGATGGCGATCATCAACGACATCCTGGACTTCTCCAGGATCGAGGCAGGGCAACTGGAACTGCAGGAGACCGACTTTGACCTGCGGCTCCTCGTCGAGCAGGCAGCCGAGATGCTGGCTCAGCGTGCCCAAGAGAAGGGATTGGAACTGGTCTGCCACATTCCACCCCAGGTACCTACGGCGCTGGTGGGTGATCCGGGGCGGTTGCGCCAGGTGCTGCTCAATCTGATCGGCAACGCGGTCAAGTTCACGCAGCAAGGAGAGATCGTCGTCCAGGTGAAAGTGGAGGCGGATCGAGAGAGAAAAGTGGAACTCCATTTCGCCGTGCGCGATACCGGGATCGGCATCCCTGAGGACAAACAGGACATGATCTTCGAGGCCTTCTGCCAGGCCGACGGCTCCGCCACTCGCGAGTACGGCGGGACCGGATTGGGGTTAACGATCTCCCAGCAGTTGGTGGAACTGATGGGTGGACGCATCTGGATAGAAAGCCAGCCTGGAGCAGGCAGCGCCTTCCATTTTTTAATGGAGTTGAAGAAGCAGCCCAGCGACAGGTGTGACCCCGCCGAACTCGAAATGACCAGGGGGTGGCAGGGACTGCCCGTGCTGGTAATTGACGACAATACGACCCATCGCCGCGTGTTGCTGGAGATGCTGACCCACTGGGGGCTCGAGGTTACAGAGGCCGAGAGCGGCCTGGCAGGGCTGCAGGAACTCGAACGGGCCCAGGCCACCTCCCGTCCCTTCCGCCTGGTGCTGCTGGATGGCATGATGCCAGGGATGGATGGCTTCGCCGTGGCCCGGCGGATTCTGGATGCTGATGTTCCAGGAGACGGCCTCGTGATGATGCTTCCCTCCAACCACCTACACAGCGACGCGGCCCGCTGCCGCGAATTGGGGATCGCCAACCATCTGGTCAAACCGATCAAACGGGCCAGACTTCTCAGCGGTATCGCGACGGTGCTGGAAACGGCACAGGGGACCAAAAAAGAGCCTGAGCAGGTGCTCCCTGCTGCCACCGTGGGCGCAGGGCGGCGCATCCTGCTGGCCGAAGATAATGTTGCCGCTCAGTTGGTCGGCAAGAGGACGCTGGAGAAAAGCGGCTACGTTGTGCAAGTAGCCGGCAACGGTCGAGAGGCACTACAGATGCTCGAAGCGGGCAAGTTCGACCTGGTCTTGATGGACCTGGAGATGCCGCAGATGAATGGGCTTGAGGCCACGCGGGCCATCCGAGAGCGGGAAGCGGAGTCCGGCCAACACATCCCCATCCTCGCCATGACTGCCTACGCCACGAAGGAGGACCAGCAGAAATGCCTGGAAGCGGGCGCAGATGGCTACCTGGCCAAACCGGTGAGGCCAGAGAAACTTCGCGGTGCGTTGGCCTGTTTCCTGCTCCCAGATCGCGACGCGCAGCCGGTAAACCTCGACGAAGCCCTGGAGGCGGTAGATGGGGACGAGGAACTCTTACGCGAAGGGGTCAAGTTGTTCCTGGAATACGACTATCCCAGGCACCTGGAGGCACTCAGAAAGGGTCTCGAACAGAAAGATGCCCAGGCTGTCAAGGCGGCAGCGCACGGCATAAAAGGAGCGGTGGGTAGTTTTGGGGGTCGGGCAGCGTACGACGCGGCCTCGCGTCTCGAGATCATGGGGCGCAGGGGCGATCTCAGCGACGCCCAGGGTATGCTGGAAGAGTTACAGGCAGAGGTGGGGCGGTTTGCGGACTTTTTTGCGCAGCCCATGACCGAGCGTTTTGAGACCAGCCGCCCACCGGAAACGGCGTCTGATCAAAGAACCGCCGCAACTACTCACCCGCTCCCGCTGGATTGTCAAATCCAGCGCTTCAGCGAATAGAACCAAGCGGATTTGACCACTTTTGGCCTGCGAAGTGCCGCTTCTCGCTGCCAAGAGGCTTGGATTTGGCAATCCAAGCCGAGCAGGGTCAGTAGTTACAGATCACCGCACTTCGGGAGATAAGGAATGAACTTAAAAGGATGTATTCTCATCGTTGACGACAACCGCTCTGTGGTACGGATCATCGAAGTCCTCTTGCAGAGGGAGGGCTTTGAGACCCTCACCGCCTTCGATGGCCTGGAGGGGCTACAGAAGGCGCGGGAGGAAAAGCCCGACCTCATCATCCTGGACATCGTCATGCCTAGAATGGACGGCTACGAGGTCTGTCGCCTGCTGCAAGACGACGCGGACACTGCCTCCATACCAGTCCTTATGCTCACCGTGATGGGACAACTCGATGATCCCACTCTGGACGACCAGGCCATTAAGACTCACGTCCGAGAGCGGATGGAGGGTTTCGAGGCCGGGGCCGTAGACTTCTTGAGTAAGCCGATCAAGGCGAAAGAGTTATTGAATCGGGTGAGAACCTCGCTGTGGTTTGACAATTTTCCCGTGGATAGCCCCGAGGCCAAGCGAGAGGAACGAGGAGCGGCTCTTGCTGTACAGGGATCAGGCTTGTGAGAAGATTTTGTGGCAAGATAGGGAGGCATCCAGATGGCTGCAAAGAGTAAAAGGATACTGCTGATCGAGAGCGATGCTCAACTAGTGGAGATGATGAAGCATCCTCTGCAGGGTGAGGGCTACACGGTGGTGTGGGCCAAAGATGGCCCTGAAGGGTTGAAAGCCAGCGTGAAGGCACAGCCCGATCTGGTGATCATGGGCTTCGAGTTGCCGAGCATGAAAGGAAACACACTCGCTCGCCGCATACGAAAAGACCCAGTGACCAGTCACATACGCATAATCATGATCGCCGACGAGAGCCAGTTGGAGGACCTGGAGATCGGCCCAAGATCAGCGGTGGACGACTTCCTCATCAAGCCCTTCGGCACTGTGGAACTGGTGACCAAGATCAAACCCTTCCTCATCAGTGACGAGGAAGTAGCAGGGTTAGTGATTCCGACGGGAAACAGCGAACTCGACGGGAAGATGGGCGGGGGGATACCCGTAAGAACCTTGACGCTGATCGAGGGCGATTCGGGTGCGGGCAAGTCCGTGCTTTCCCAGCAGATGATGCATGGATGTCTGTCGGAGGGATACAAAGTGACCTTGTTTACCAGCGAGAACACGGTGAAAAGCCTGGTCAAGCAGATGCGGAGCCTGAACCTGGACATCATAGACCACTTGCTCCTGGACAGGATGAGGATATTCCCAATAGAAACCTCGCGCCTGGGTGCAGATGCTCCCCCCACCCTGCGCCGAGCCATCAAGAACGAGAAGGGGCGCGACATGGTATTCGTGGACTCCCTCACCACCTCCATCCCCAGTTCCTCCGATACGGAAGTCCTTGCCTTTTTCGAGGCATCCAAGAGGCTCTGCACGGACGGCACCACTGTCCTCCTCGTCGTTCACTCCCACGGCCTGACCAGGGAACTCCTCACCCGCATCCGGTCTCTGTGCGATGCGCACCTCCAGCTCCGTACCGAGGTGATAGGAAACAAACTGGTCAAGACCCTGGAGGTCACGAAGGTGCGGGGGGCGGAGCAAAGCACGGGCAATATCGTCAGTTTTGAGGTGGAACCGGGGTGGGGAATGAGGATCATACCGGTCAGCAAAGTGCGGGGGTAAGGACCTATGACGATAGAATTACCGTTTGTCATTGATCACTCCAATAACGGGAGAGGCCTTCCCTCCATGCTGCCCAAGAAGTTACAGAAGGCCTGCGACGAGTACCCGTATCTTGCCGACTACCTGCGCCACGTCCCGATTGACGAGATCGGTGTTCCCGACTACTATCCGGAACTCTCGAGGAGCCTGAAGGACCTGGAGGAGCGCAACCTCATCTACGCGATTCAAGAGGGCCTCTTCGTTCACGTCTACCCGATCCCGAGTGGGGAGAGGGACTTACACATTTCGGTAGAGCCTCACACGACAGTAAATCTGGACGGCATCATACCGGAGGTTGAGATCAAACTTCTGGACTGGACCGAGGAGATTGGCGCGGCGGAGACGGACGAGGAAAAGAAGGAGAAACTGCTGGAGGCCATAGACCACATCGCCTCCACTAATGGCGGAAGGGGAAAGATTAAAATGACGCCCCAGGAACTGGAAGCGCTCAAGTATATCTTCGTGCGAGATAAGGTCGGCTACGGACTCCTGTCACCGTTGCTCCTGGACCCCTACATCGAGGACATAAGTTGCAGTGGAACAGGGCCTCTCTTTATCGAACACAAGATTTTTAAGAGTCTCGAGTCCGCCATTGTCTTCCCCGCCGAAGAGGAACTGGACGAATTCGTGATCTGGCTGGGCGAGTTGATCAAGAAGCCCGTCACGGTCCGCAACCCAATTATTGACGCTACGCTCCCCGATGGTTCTCGTATAAACATCGTCTACGGGAGCGATGTCTCCAGGCGGGGGAGCAACTTCACAATCCGCAAGTTCGCCGGCACCCCCCCTAGCGTAATGAATCTCATCGAGTGGGGAACCATGGACTATATGATGGCAGCGTATCTCTCCTTTGTCCTTGAGGAGGGCATGAACCTGTTCGTCGTGGGCGCGACGGCGTCGGGCAAGACGACCACGATGAACGCCATCACCACCTTTATCCTCCCCGACAAAAAGATCGTGAGCATAGAGGATACGCCGGAACTACAGGTTCCCCACAAGAACTGGATTCGAGAGGCGACCCGAGGGTCGGGAAAGGATAAGAAAGGCAGTGATGTCGGCATGTTCGATCTCCTCAAAGCGGCCTTGAGGCAGCGCCCAGATAGGATCATCATTGGAGAGATCCGAGGCGAGGAAGGGGCCATCGCCTTTCAGGCGATGCAGACAGGACATCCTGCGATGGCTACGTTTCACGCAGCATCTGTTGAGAAACTGATCCAGCGACTGACCGGAGACCCCATAAATGTTCCAAAGACATACATAGACAACTTAAACCTTGTTGTCATCCAGAATTCTGTGAAAGTCCCGGGTATAGGGATGGCGAGGCGCATCACAAGCATCAACGAGATTATAGGATATAATCCATCCTCACAGGAATTCTCTTTCGTCGAGACGTTTCAGTGGGATCCTTCAAGGGATGTCTTCAAATTTACAGGAGAGAACAACTCGTACCTGCTCGAGAATAAGATCGCTCCAAAGCGCGGCTTACCGAAGAATAAACGGAGAATGATATATAAAGAGCTTGATCGAAGAGAGAAGATCTTAAAGAAGATACATGATA
>JAUWOI010000302.1 GCA_030612185.1 Anaerolineae bacterium | reverse complement strand
TGGGATTGCACATCTTGAAAAACTTCGTGGAGCGTGTAGAATGACAGAGTGGGGAATGGAGGATGGAGAATGGAGAATAGGGAATGGAGAGTCTATCCGGCCATAGACTTGCGGCGGGGACGAGTCGTGCGGCTGAGGCAGGGGGACCCGGGGCGGGAAACGAAGTACGCCGACGATCCATCGGGCGTGGCTCGCCGCTGGCAGGAAGCCGGTGCAGAATGGCTGCACGTCGTCAACCTGGACGGGGCCTTTGGCGAGCGCAGCAGACTGGAAAGTCTGCCCCACGGCAGGCAGGAGAATCTGGTCGCGCTGGAGCACATTCTGATGACCGAACTACACGTTCAGTTCGGCGGGGGACTGCGTGCTCTCGAATCCATCCACCGGGTGTTGGACCTGGGCGTGAGCCGGGTGGTGGTCGGCACGGCGGCGGTGGAGAACCCGGCGCTGGTCGAGGAAACGCTGGAAACATTCGGGCCGCAGCGGGTCGCCGTGGCGATTGACGCCCGCGAAGAGAAAGTGCGCACGCATGGTTGGCAGGAAACGACTTCGATGACGGCCATGGAACTGGCCGGTCAATGGGCCGCCCGAGGGGTGCGCTGGCTCGTCTTCACCGACGTATCCCGCGATGGGATGGGCAGTGGCCTCAACCTGGCAGTAACGATGCAACTGGCGCGGGCGACTGGCCTGCACGTCATCGCCTCTGGCGGCGTGGCCAGCCTGGAGGACGTGCAGCGGGCTTATGAGGCCGGTTTGAGCGGGGTCATCATCGGGCGTGCCCTCTACGAGGGACACGTGGCGCTGGAGGATGTACTGCGTGTGGGGACGGCAACGTAGATAAGCATTGAGAGAAATTCGATGAAATCTGATCTCTCAATTATTGTCGTAACCTACAACAGTCTTGAGATCACCTCAAGACTGTAGAGGAATTTGATGAGTGGCGACTACAGAACAAGTCAAGGGAGGTCGAAAGATGAGTAGAGTTGAACGTGCGCTCTCGTGTTTTGAGGAAGGCTTCAATTGTACCCAGGCAGTGCTTTCAACCTATGGCCCACAGTTTGGTTTGGATCGTGAACTGGCCTTGAAGGTTGCTGGAGCCTTTGGCGGCGGGATAGCGCGTATGGGCCAGACGTGTGGCACAGTGACCGGTGCGCTTATGGCCATAGGGCTCAAATATGGAAACACCAAAACCGACGACGAGCAGGCAAAGGAGAAAGCATACAGCCTCGCCAAGGAATTTGCCGACGCATTCCAGTCGCGCAATGGGTCAATTGTATGCAGGGAATTGCTCGGTTGTGACATAAGCAATCCTGAGGAAAGGGAACTTGCAGCAGAAAAGGGCCTTTTTGCCACTCTCTGCCCAAAGTTTGTCCAAGACGCAGCGGAGATTGTCGAACAAATACTGGCAGATTGAACCCTTCGACTGACGGGAATGTCTCCCTGCCCAGATGTATATAAGGAGAGAGGAGAAACATGTTGGCTAAACGAATCATCCCCTGCCTGGACATCAAACACGGACGAGTCGTCAAAGGCGTCAACTTCGTCAACCTGCGCGACGCCGGTGACCCGGTAGAGAACGCCCGTCTCTACAACGCCGAGGGAGCCGACGAACTGGTCTTCCTCGACATCTCGGCCACGCCGGAGGGCAAAGCCACGACGGTGGAGATGGTGCGCCAGGTGGCCGTCGAGGTCTTCATGCCCTTCACCGTCGGCGGAGGGGTGCGCACCGTCGAGGATGCGCGGGCACTACTGCTGGCCGGCGCCGACAAGGTGAGCATCAACACAGCCGCCGTCCGTTACCCGGAACTCCTCACCGCAGCCGCAGAACGCTTCGGTAGCCAGTGCATCGTCATCGCCGTTGACGCCAAGCAGGTCGCCGAGGCCCCCTCCCGCTGGGAGGTCTACGTCAGCGGCGGGCGCACGCCGACGGGGCTGGACGCGGTGGAGTGGACAGTACGGGCGGTCGAACTGGGGGCCGGGGAGGTACTGCTGACCAGCATGGACGCCGACGGCACGCTGGCCGGTTACGACCTGGCGCTGACCCGCGCCGTGGCCGAGGCGGTGCCGGTACCGGTCATCGCCAGCGGCGGGGCCGGATGCCTGGAACACTTCGCCCAGGCGCTCACCGAGGGCCAGGCCGACGCTGCGCTGGCCGCCTCACTGTTCCACGACCGAGTACTGAGCATCGGCGAGGTGAAGGCATACCTGGCGGACAGGGGGATCCCGGTAAGGAATGACAAATGAGCATAAGAAATGACAAATGAGCAAATGACAAATGACAAAATAGGCATCCGGTTTGACGAGCGGGGATTGGTGCCGGCGGTGGTGCAGGATGGTGCGACCGGCCAGGTCTTGATGGTGGCCTGGATGAACGAGGAGGCGCTGCGGCGTACTCAGGAGACCGGACAGGCCCACTTCTGGAGCCGCAGCCGCCAGGAGTTGTGGCATAAAGGGGCTACCTCCGGCAACTTTATGAACGTGCGCGAGATATGGGTGGATTGCGACGCCGATACGCTGCTTCTGAAGGTGGCCCCAGCCGGCCCCGCCTGCCATACCGGTCATCGAAGTTGCTTCTACCGGAGGTTGGCGTGATGAGCGCTGTCCTGGACACTTTGTTCGCCACCATCCTCGACCGCCAGGCCAATCCCCGGCCCGGCTCCTACACCGTCCGGCTGCTGGACGCAGGCGAGGACGAGATCCTCAAAAAGGTCGGCGAGGAAGCGATGGAGGTCATCCTGGCCGCCAAGGGGCAGGGAGACGAGCGTCTCATATCTGAAGTTGCCGATCTCTTCTACCACCTGCTGGTGCTGCTGGCAGCACGGGGGCTGACCCTGGCCGACATCGAGGCGGAACTGGTGCGGAGGCAACGATGATCCACCTTCTCCTGTTCGACGTGGACGGCGTACTGACGGACGCGCAGGGCTACCTGAAAGCGCTGCAGGACACAGTAGCCCACTTTTCCCACCGCATGGGGGTTGGTGACCTCCCACCGACGGAGGAGGAAGCACGGGCCTTCGAAGCCTACGGCCTGACGAGCGAGTGGGACTCGGGACCGGCCTGCGTGGTAACGCTGCTGCTGGAGCGGCTGCGCCGGGAGCCGTCCCTCCCGTTGCCTCCCCATTGGCCGGACGCCCTCTCCCTCCTGGCCACACATCCATACCCACTCCTCCATCCCGACTATACAGCCCTGGCGCGGAGGGTGGGCGAGCGTCTGGGAGGACAGGCGAGCTCAGCCCAGGCAGCATGCGCTACTCTGTGGGATGAAGTGGAAGCAACTCCCAGTCTGGAGGCTCATCGGCCTGCGCTGGCTGCGCTGCTGGACACGCTGCTCGGCCACACCAGCGACTTTTTCCGCGCGCCGATGACGCGACATTTCCAACACCTGGTGATCGGAAGCCAGGGAGTGGCCGAGACCTACGGCATCGAACCCGACTTCGACAGCCCCGCCTACCTCCACCATTACGACCGCCCGCTCCTTACCCCCGCCACCCACGCTCGACTACACGAAAGCGCCGCAAACGGTCAAGCCCGTTTCGCTCTCTATACCGCCCGTCCCAGCCTGCCCCCGGTCGAGGCAGACGAACCCGCGCTAGGCTACTCCCCGGAGGCAGAAATGGCCCGCTCGCTGGTTGGCCTGGAGGCGTGGCCCCTCATCAGCCTGGGGCGGATACGCTGGCTGGCCCGCCAGGCGGGACAAGAGGTCGAGCGGCTGATCAAGCCCTGCCCGGTGCAGGCGCTGGCCGCCGTCGGAGCAGCCTGGTCGGGCCAGGAGACCGCCGCGTTAGAGGCGGCGCTGGCCCTGCACCACGACGGCGAACTGCGTCCCCCTCTGAGCGACCTGAAACCGGTCACCCTCCACGTCTTTGAGGACACCACCGGTGGGTTGGAGGCGGTAGAGCGCGGCGTCGAGGAGTTGCGGGCAGCAGGAGCGACCGTCGAGTGGCAACCTTATGGCATCACCCCCGCCGACGGCCCCAAAGCAGCGGCGATGGTCACGCGGGGCGTGCCAACCTACCCATCGGTCAACGAGGCCATCCTGACCGCGCTGGAGGCGGCTCGAAGTATGCTGATACGCGGCGCTAAACAATAGTGGCTGCAATGCAGCAGCGAGACAGCAATCAAATGATACGATCTCATACTATCGGGTTGATGCCTCTAGGATAAGGACAAGGAGCAAACGGAAATGACCATCAAACGATCCCTTTTCAGCGTCTACGACAAAACCGGCCTGGTGGACTTGGCGCGTCCACTGGCCGGGCGGAGAGTGGAACTCGTCGCCAGCGGTGGCACCGCCCGCACCCTGCGCGAGGCCGGACTACCGGTGCACCCGGTCAGCGACGTGACCAACTCCCCGGAAATCCTGGGCGGACGGGTGAAGACACTCCACCCCGCCATCCACGGCGGTATCCTCTCTCGCCGCACCCCCGCCGACCGCGCCGAACTCGGCGGCCTGGGCTGGGACGAGATTGACCTGGTCGTGGTCAACCTTTATCCCTTTGAGGAGACAGCCGCCAACCCCGATACTTCACTGGAGGCGGTCATCGAACAGATTGACATCGGCGGCGTGGCGCTACTGCGAGCCGCGGCCAAGAACTTTGCCCACGTGACGGTGGTGTGCGACCCCGCCGACTACGCGCCCGTCCTGGCAGAGATAGAGGCTCAGGGAGAGGTCTCTCCAGAGACACGACATTGGCTGGCGGTCAAAGCCTTCGCTCATACCGCCACCTACGATACCGCCATCTGGCGCTACCTGTCCGGCGACGAGAACCTGCTGCCCAAAAGATTGGTGTTGGACCTGCACAAACTGACTGACCTGCGCTACGGGGAAAATCCACACCAGCAGGCGGCCCTGTACAGTCTGTCCGGGGCGACCGGCCCCCTCGGCGGCGAACTGCTTCAGGGCAAACCACTCTCATACAACAACCTGCTGGACCTGGACGCCGCCTGGCGGGCCGCCGTCGCCTTTGAGCGGACCACCCTCGTCATCGTCAAACACCTCAGTCCGTGCGGTTTCGCTTCGGCCAACACCCTGGCCGAAGCCTTCCCACTGGCCCTGGCCGGTGACCCCGTCTCCTCCTTCGGCGGGGTCATCGCCGCCAACCGGACCTTCGATGGTCCCACCGCCCGTGCCCTGAGTCACCTGTTCGTCGAGGCCATCGTTGCACCCGCTTTCACCGGCGAAGCGCGGGAGGTGCTGAGTGCCCGCAAGGGATGCCGCCTGCTGGCACTTGAGCGGACGGTGCCCGGCAGAATCGAGGACAAGATTGAGGACAGAATCGAGGCGCGCAGCGTTCAAAGCGGGCTGCTGGTACAACAACGCGACCGGGGCGACCAGGCCAAATGGCAGGTGGTCACCCGTCGCGCCCCCACCGGAGCAGAGATGGAGGCCCTGTGTTTCGCCTGGCGGGCCGTAGCCCACGTCAAATCCAACGGCATCCTGTTGGCACAGGGCGAGGCGGCGGTGGGCATCGGTGGGGGACTGCCCAGCCGGGTGGACGCGGTGCGGCTGGCGGTGGCCAAGGCGGGCGAGCGGGCCCTGGACGCGGTGCTGGCCTCCGACGCCTTCTTTCCCTTTCCCGACGGGGTGAAAGTGGCAGCCCAGGCTGGCGTGACAGCCGTCGTCCAGCCTGGCGGTTCAATGCGGGACCGGGAGGTCATCGAGGCCGCTGACCAGATGGGGCTGGCGATGTGCTTCACCGGCGTGCGCCACTTTCGGCATTGAAACTACTTTTCACCAGTGCAACCTTTTGAGGTATAATACGTAATAGAAACTGCCAGCAAGTGGAGCACACGTG
>JAUWOI010000495.1 GCA_030612185.1 Anaerolineae bacterium | reverse complement strand
AAGGCCCCGAACGCCCCGGCGGTGGGTGTGTGCGAATCGGAGCCGACAATGAGCGCGCCCGGCAGCGCGAACCCCTCCTCGGCAAGAACCTGGTGGCAGACCCCGCGCCCCACGTCGTAGAAGTGCGAGATGCCTTGCTCTTCCACAAACTGGCGAATGGCTTTGTGGTTCTGCGCGTGCTTCGTCGTGGGGGCTGGGCAGGCGTGGTCGAGTACCACGACGTGGATGTCGGGCCGCGCCACGCGACTCACACCGACCTTGCGGAAGATCCCCGCGATGGGGGCAGTGTTGTCGTGGCTGAGCGCCACGTCGGGCGTGACCTCGACGATCTGCCCAGGTACGACTTCGGGCAACCCAGCCTTTTGCGCCAGTATCTTCTCAGCAAACGTGTGACCCATCACAGCCTCCTCCGCGGGTTTGGTAGCCTGTATTGTACTCCATCGGCTTCTGGCTGGCAAGTGGGCTGGGCAAGGATGTATTTCAGTCCCGGGACAAGCACGGGGCTGAACCCGCTGTACTGAGAGAACGAAACCCCCTCGGGGCTGGATTCTAGCCCGCAGTGCTTCGCTCTTTCAGCCTGGATGTTCACGTCCGGGGCCGCAGCAAGGTTCGCCCCCAAATCGAAATGCATCCACTTGGCAATCCGCCTCATCAGTGGTACACTGGCCCGCAACGCAAAATACAAAGGAGGCACATATTATAAACACAACCAACCGTTTTCGCCGCCTGGCATTATTTGGTGCCATCTACTTTGTTGAAGGTGCTGTACTGACCTACTTCTCGACCTTCAACGTGATCTACCTACGCACCTTTGCGCTTTCTTACACCCGCATCGGGATCGTGGGTGGGATCACCCTCGTCCCCTTTGTCCTTAAGATATTCATCGGCCTGCTCAGCGACCGGGTCAACCTGGCCGGCCTAGGCCACCGCAAGCCCTACATCGTCCTGGGGCTGATATTGCAGGCATTGGCCTTCCTGCTCATCCCTCTGATCTCCCCGGTGACTCAATTCCCCCTCCTCATCGTCGTCTGCGTACTGGCCGCGCTGGGGATGTCCACCTACGACACCTGCACCGACGGCTTGTCCATTGACACCACGTCAGAGAAGGATCGTGGGATGGTCCAGGGTATCATGGTCGGCGGGCGGGCGCTGAGTGCGGTTATCGTCGCGGCCGCTATCGGCTTTCTATCGCAGCGTGACCTGTGGCCCATGGTGTTCATCCTCATCGGTGGGCTTGGTTTGTTGATTATCCCGCTGGCACTCGTTGTGAGAGAGCCAAAGGAGCGCCCGCCGGAGCAAGAGTTCTCACGCGCCGCGTTCCGCTCCTTCCTCGACTGGTCATTTCTGCTCTTCCTCGTGTTGGGGTTAGTCTACCCGCTGGCACTCTACAGCGCCAATGGGATGGTGGGCGCGTTCCTTCACGAGACACTGGGAATCACGCTGGCGCAGGTGGGGTTGTACACCTCAGTCTTTGGCATCGGTGCGGTGGCGGGCGGGCTGGCCGGCGGGCCGCTGATGAGCCGCATCGGGCGACGGGCCAGCGTCACGGCTGCGCTGCTGCTCACGTCGGCGGTGACCTTCGGGCTGGCTGCTCTCCCTTCAGCAGGGCTTGCCTGGGCCATCGTATTCCTCTTCGGCGTGGCCTTTGGCTACTACGAGACGGTCTACATGGCCATCGGGATGGACTTCTCTGACCCGCGCATCGCGGCCTTTATGTTCGCTTTCATCATGGCCGTGGGCAACGTCGGCATCGGCCTGGGCGCGCCGCTGGCGGGGGTGCTGGTGGACGCTATTGGCTTCCGCCAGATGTTCGTTATCTTCGCCGTAGTTAACCTGGTGGCCCTGCCGTGCGTCTACGGCATCTTTCGCCTGAGGAAGGATCTCAAGTAAAACACGTTCTCTTATCTGCGAAAACCTGCGTGAATCTGCGTCCAAGTAGGATTTGCCAGCCAATCAGGTGACGAGGGAAGGGACAATGTTTCGTCTCAACGAACCCATCTCTATGCTGACCGATTACTTGGTGGGGGCGTTCAGCCTGGGGCTGGCCCGCCGCCTGCGAGACCAGGCACGTGACTCCGACGACCCGGCCATTCGCGCCTGGGACGGGGCGCTAAAGTCATTGGCCGCCGCCTCGTTTTTCGGTGGGACGGAGCACGGCTTCCGGCCGGTGGTCGGCAAGCGCGGGCAGCGATTGCTGTGGAAAGGGGTCATGCTCAGCCTGGGGCTGACCGGCTACTACCTACTGCGGGCCGCCATTGAGACCTTCGTCCGGCGGGAGCGCCGCCCAGCGCTGACCCGCCTGGCCCAGGTCGAGACGTCCGCCTACGGGGCCTGGGTGACGCTGGGTGACGACGACTACACCTGGGGCATCGCCCAGTACGGGATCGGTATGGCGGCGCTGGCGGCCGGCGCCACGCCCCGCGCTCTTAAAGGGGACCGCTCGTCCCAGGCGATCCTGGCCGGCATCGGTACCACGGTTGCGGCGGCGGCCGCCGAGGAAAGCGACCTGCGGCTAGGCCCGATCACCGGCACCGACATCTACCACATCCTGGGTTTGGCCGCCGTCTACCTGCTCTACCGTGGAGCGCGGAAGTTTTGATAGATATAGATGCACATCGAACGAATTGAAGTCACACCGCTGAATTTGACGCCACAGGTTGCCCTGACCGTGGCCTACGGCAGTTACCCGGTGCTGGAGTACGCGCTGCTCAAACTTCACACCGACGAGGGCGACATCGGCCTGGGCGAGGCTTCGCCCGACCCGGAGGTGACCGGCGAGACGCAAGAGGACGTCATCCAGGCTCTCCAGACGTTGGCACCGCTGCTGGAAGGACGTGATCCCTTCGACGTCGAGGCCATCCTGCTGGCCGCCGACGAGGCGGTGCCCGGCTACCCCGCCGCCCTCGCCGCGCTGGACATGGCGCTCTACGACCTGATGGGCAAAGCGTTGGGCGTGCCGGTCTACAAACTACTGGGCGGCAAGGTGCGCGATGGGATGTCTCTCTACCCGGTCATCCCGATGAATGATCCGCAGACGATGGCCGCTATGGCCGGGCAGTTCGTGAGGATGGGATACGAGGTGCTCAAGCCCAAAATTGGCTCCGACCCGGACACCGACGAGGCACGAATGGCCGCCATCTCCAAGGCAGTGGGGCCTGACGTGCGGCTGCGGCCTGACGTCAACCAGGGCTGGGGGGACGCGGACACGGCCATCGCCACCATCGAACGTTTGCGCCAGTTCAACGTCGAGTGGATAGAACAGCCGGTGGCAGCCCGCGATTTGGAGGGTTTGGCCGCCGTGACTGCCGCCGTAGACGTGCCAATTATGGCCGACGAAACCTGCCATAGCCCCGCCGATGCACTGGCTATCGCATGCAAGGAGGCGGCAGACATCATCAACGTCAAACTGATGAAGTGCGGCGGACTGTACCGCGCTGCGCAGATCGTCGCCATCGCTGAGGCGGCCGGCCTGCCCTGCATCGTCGGCTCAATGGGTGAGAGTTCCATTGGCAGCGCGGCGGGGATGCACCTGGTGATGGCGAAAGCCGGTATCACCGCCTGTGAA
>JAUWOI010000015.1 GCA_030612185.1 Anaerolineae bacterium | reverse complement strand
ACCGCCCCTCGGAGCACCAGGAACCCACCCCGGTCAAGCGTGAGGATGAGGGACAGGAATAGACTACAACCTTGTCTCAACTCCGTAGGCGTGGCAGGAGGGTAAGGGCGGTGCAGTGTCCCAACTGCCGCTGCACCGCCTCTGCTTTTGAGTATGCCCAGGGGAGGTCATTATGTCTGACGTGGTGAGGCGAGCATTGCGTTCGCCAACCTTCTGGATTCTGCTGTTCGGTATGCTGCTGCGGCTGGCCCTGGCCCCGGTCACCGAAGACCCCTGGGACCTCAGGGTCTGGAAGCTGGTAGGGGAGGCCATGGACGCCGGGCAGAGCCCCTACGCCATCGAATCGGAGCTGCCCTTCGCCTATCCCCCGCTGTGGAGTATCTTCTGCTGGCTGGGTTACCGGGCCTTCAGGCTCTCCGGGAGCCAGTTGGTCTTCAACCTGGCCCTGAAACTGCCCCTCATTCTGACCGACCTCGCCTGTGCTCTATTGCTGTGGCGGCTGGTACAGAGAGTGACCACCAGCCGGCGGACGGCGCTGACGGTGATGGCGGTTTATTTCCTCAACCCCATCGCCATCGCTGTTTCCAGCATGTGGGGCATGTTCGACGCCCTGCCGGCTTTCCTCGTCCTGGTCTCCATACTCCTTCTGGCCGACGGGCGAGACACGTGGAGCGCCCTGGTGTTGGGGGTATCGGCTGGCTTCAAGGGCTTTTACACCGCTTTCTATCTGCCCTTCTTCGTCTTCTATGTGTGGAAAAAGGAGCGAAACCTGACGGCGCCGCTGCGCTACGCCCTCTCCTTCTGCCTGGTGTCCCTCGCCATCTCGCTGCCCTTCCTGCTGACCGACGCTCGCTCCTATCTGGCCGTTTTCGCCACCCACGCCACCCGCGTGCCGCAGAACCTGAACGTCGGGTACTGGCTGTGGCGAGTGGTCAATCCAAACCTGAGGGATAGCCTGGGCCTGCCCACCGCTTACGCCTTCGCCGCCCTGTTTCCTCTCCTGTACCTGGCCGTACTGGTCAGGGCACGACGGTGGACGGTTGATGGGTGGTCGGATCGCCTGGCCTTCCTGGTCAAGGGCGCGGCCCTGCTCTGCCTAACCTATTATGCCACCTCGAAGGTGGTCAACGAGCAGTTCCTCGTCTGGGGGCTGGCCCTGTTGGCCCTCTACGCCTGGCTCTACGATCCGAGGGCCAAGCCCTTCTTCTACGCCCTGTGCTTGATTGACCTGGTTTTCATCTCGTTGAACCCCGGCCCCTTCTTCTTCCACCTGTTCGTGCCGCCACCGGCCTGGTGGTACCAATCCCCTCTCCTCCCCAGGATTCTGGGCTGGGTCGGGTTGAGCTTCTGGCTGACCGTCGTGGCCTGCTTCGTCACATTGATGAAGGGCGGTGGGAGGGGCCGCAGGGTAAAGGATGATGATGAACCTGTTGGGAGGAGTCCTTTTCTCCCACGGCCTGGATGAGGTGCTTGACCCGAGGCTGAGGCGGTCGTGAGATCTCCATTCCTGGAGGAGGGTAGATGGTAAGCGTTCACCCGCCGCTTGACTGAGTGTTGAAACAGGAGGTGAAAAATGGAACTTCTCAAACGCTATCCTGGCAATCCTATCTTTAAGCCGAACCCGCTGAATGCCTGGGAGGCGCTCAACGTGTTCAACGCTGGCGTCGTCCACCACAATGGCCTGTTTCACATGCTCTATCGTGCCCAGGGGGTGGATTACGTCTCCCGCATCGGCTACGCCGTCAGCGAGGATGGCTTCCACTGGTCACGGCTGGATAAGCCAGTGCTCAGCCCGGCGACAGAGTTCGAGACACGGGGCGTCGAAGACCCACGCGTCAGCCGCATCGGCGATACCTTTTACCTGGTCTACGTCGGCTATTCGACGCACGGCACCCGCGTCTCCCTGGCGGCGTCGAAAAATCTCATCGCCTGGGAGCGGCTGGGTATCATGCTGCCCGACGAGGACAACAAGGACGCCGCTCTCTTCCCAGAGAAGTTCGGAGGCCGCTACTGCCTGCTGCACCGCCGGCCACCGGACATCTGGCTGTGTTACTCTGATGACCTGCTGCATTGGACCGACCATCAGGTCATCATGCGACCCCGCCCGAACACCTGGGAACACGAGAAAGTGGGCATTGCCGGACCGCCAATCAAGACCAAGCACGGCTGGTTGCTCATCTACCACGCAGTGGACCAGGACCAAGTCTATCGGCTGGGTCTCGCCTTGCTGGATGCGGACGATCCGTCGGTCGTGCTCCACCGGAGGGAGGATTTCATCCTCGGGCCAAGGGAGCCCTGGGAAGTAAAGGGCGACGTGCCGAATGTGGTCTTTAGTTGCGGCCAGGTGGTGAACGACGAGACGCTTTACGTCTACTACGGTGGGGCCGACCGGGTGATGGCTGTGGCCACATGCTCTATGTCGGAAATAATGGATTCTGTTACAGGCAAGTAGGTGGCGGCCAATGTACAGTCACAACACCGTTGAACTGAACCGCCGCAGTTGGGATACCATCTCGGCCCAATACCAGGCCAATACGCGCATCTCGACCGACGATGTGCATTACGGCCCATTAGCCCCCGGCGAGCGGGAACTGGGCCTGCTGGGCGACGGTTCCGCCGAAGCGTCACCGCGAAGCGTGGCCGGCAAGCGGGTCATCGAGATCGGCTGCGGCGGCGGCCAGAACAGCATCGCCCTGACCAAACGGGGCGCTACCTGCGTCGGCGTGGACCCTTCGCCAGCCCAGATCGCCCACGCCCGGCGACTTGCGCTCAATCACGGGGTTGATGTACAATTCGTCGCAGGCGTGGCCGAGGACTTGAGCGCCTTTCCCGACGGCCACTTCGACATCGCTCTCTCCTCCCACGCCTTCGGTTACGTGACCGACCTGCGGCGGGCCTACGATGAAGCCTGGCGCGTGCTGAAACCGGGCGGTCTGTTCGTCTTCTGTCTCAGCCATCCCTGGTTCCAGGCGGTGGGCTGGCACCTGACCGGTGATCCAGACGCGCCCGAGATCGGGGACTACGCCGCCTGGCCCGATACGGAGGAGTGGGACTGGACCTACGAGGACGGCACCACGGCCCGGATGCGAGGCCACCTGCGCACCCTGGCTCAGATCGTCAACGAGTTGATCCAGGCCGGCTTTGTGCTGGAGCGGCTGGTGGAGCAGAACATGGCGGACGTTGAGGGTGCTTCTAGCGAGGAACTGGCCCGCTTTCCTTACGTGGGACTATTTGATGTCAACTCTCGGGAGTACAAGATAGTGCGCAGACTGCCCTACACACTGATTATCCGGGCACGCAAAGGGGTGTCGCAGCGTGGCTGACCAGATCGAAGACTTCGGCGAGCTCAGTCGAGCCGTCAGGTTTGCCAATCGGATGGACCTGGATGGGTGCATCGCCCTTCGACTCCGCTCAGGACAGGCCCTGGATCACCCGACGATGCCAGCGGAAGTCATCAAACGCAAAATAGAACAAGGCGAGATTATTGTGGCGGAAAGGGCAGGGCGATTGGTCGGCTATCTGCGGTTCGAATACCTGTGGTCCGTTGTGCCCTACATCGCTCTCATCTGGGTAGTGGAAGACCAACGCCAACAGGGTATCGGCAGGGCCCTGCTGCACTATCTGGAAAACGTCTTGCGCCAGCAAGGGCATACGGCATTGTATATCTCTTCGCAGGCCAACGAACCAGCGCCGCAAGCGTGGCACCGGCACGCCGGCTTCGAAGAGTGTGGCTTTATCGCTGGCATAAACGAGGGGGGAATCGGGGAGATCTTTTTCCGCAAGGATCTGGGTCATCATCCCGGATAAGGGAGCAGAATCACTCCGGGCCGTGCTGGTAGGTGAAGAGGTAATGATGCGACCCCATACCTCGTATCTCGTCTGTGGCACTCCTCGCTGCGGGAGCTCACTGCTCTGTGAGGCACTGAAAAACACAGGCAGCGCTGGGCGACCGGAAGAGTATTTCTGGCGAGACGATGAACTATTTTGGTCGGAACGTTGGTCCGTCTCAACCTACGCTGACTACCTCGACAAGGCCCTCGAGGAAGGCACGACTCCCAATGGCGTGTTTGGCGCCAAGGTCATGTGGGGGTATTTCGACGACTTTGCCGGCAAGTTACGACAGATTCCCGACTGTCGAGAGATGGCGGTGCCTGACCTGATGCAGATAGTCTTTCCCAATCTGCACTACATCTGGATGACTCGTCGCGACAAAGTGCGGCAGGCCGTCTCCTTTTGGAAGGCGATCCAGACGGATGTGTGGGCCTGGACTACGGACGAGCCGCCAGTTCCGGTCAAAGAGCCAGCATTTGACTTCGAGGCGATTGACTACCTGGTGCAAGAGATCGTGACGCACGAGGCAGCCTGGCAGCAGTACTTTTCTGAATGTGGTGTCACGCCGTTCACAGTGATATACGAGGACCTGGTACTGGCTTACGAGGCGACAGCGCTCCAGGTTCTCCAGTACCTGAATATCCCAATTCCTGAGAACCTGGTGTTTGCAGAGCGACGACTGAAGAAACAATCTGACGCACTGTCTGAGGAGTGGGTTCAGCGATATATGATCTCAAGCAAACACAAGCCGAGAGGCACATTGAGCATAGTTACTAACTCACCGCCAACGAACGTCTAACGCTGCGTTGCCGGTTCCGCCCAAATGCTTCGCGCTTCGCAAGCCGCGATGACATTATCCGAGACTATTATTCAGTAGGGGGAGGCCTTGTGATCGGTTTACAACGAGGAACCGTGAAACTCGTCCCTTACTCCTCTGAGTGGAAGCGCCTTTTTGTTGAGGAGGAGCGTGTATTGCGCGCTTCTATCGGTACTTATGTGATGGACATTCAACACGTTGGCAGCACGGCCATCCCTGGACTTGAAGCAAAACCTATCATTGATATAGCCGTAGCCGTCTGGCGGCTGGAAGATATAGAGAAATGCATCGAGCCGCTCGAATGTCTGGGGTATGAATACAGACCAGATGCGGGACATCCTCGAAGGTTTGTCTTCGCCAAAGGGGATCCAAGTAGCAGGACGCACTATTTGCACATGGTTGAATGGAACAGCGACTCCTGGAAAAGACTATTACGTTTCCGAGACTATCTTCGCCAGCACAAAGAAGCGGCCAGGGAATATGCCAACCTCAAGAGGGAACTGGCCCGGAAATCTCAAGGCAATCGTGCTTTCTATACCCCAGGCAAGGCCGAATTTGTTGAGTCGGTATTAGGCAGGGCGTTCCCAAAGTAAAAGGGATCTACCTTTGTTTCGTTGTGGCAAGGGTATTAGGCAGACGAAATTTCCGCCTAATGCCCCCGTTAGACCGACCAAGAAGACAATATGATCAGCATAAGCATTGTTGAACGAGAGATGACAGGAGCGGAATTCGCCCGCATGAATGCCGGGTTTGATGAGCATACAATTGAACATGGAAACCCTATCGAGACGTCTGAGAGGTTCGGCTTCGTCGTAATGGACGGCGAGAGGTTTGTTGGCTGCTCAAGCGGTCTCGCATACAGGAATGACAATGGGTACAGCAACTGGTTCTTCATAACTGATCTATTCATTGAGCGCACCTATCGGAAGCAAGGCCTCGGAGCCGCAACCCTCAGAAAACTCGAAGAAAGGGTTGCTGCACTTGGTATCAAGAACATTTGGACATGGACTGCAGACTATGAAGCCCCAGGATTCTACAAGAAACAAGGTTATGAAGTCTTCTGTGAGCTGGAAGACTGGTATTCGAGCGGTCATAGTCGGGTAGGCCTGCGAAAAGCCTTGGTGCGACAGCCTTAACTTCGGAGATCTATCGGTCCAACAAGCGCATGGAGAACCGACTTGGCATTCCGCGCGCGTTGCGCGCTCTATGCCAAGCGGCTCATGCGCGACGTTCGGCGGCTACTGCAATTCTATCACTCGTGCTACTCTAGCAGAGCCATGCATCGCTTCAATATGAATGACACACATCTGAACCGAAACATATACGCCGCCAGGTGGTGGTGAGGAGTGAACATAGATGAGACGAGCTGCGAATCTGACCCACCCACGCCTGCGGGAATGGTGGACGGATGATCCCGCAGACCCAGGCCGGATGTCGCTGAACGACCCTGGCGTGCAGCAGTTGGTCACCGCCATCAGTCCGGAATCACATACCACCGATCTTGGTGGCGTTATGAGCCTTAATGTCAGACTGGACGCGGCCGGGCTCGTGCTGCGCGTTCACCAGCCATTCGTATCGCGGCAGCGACTGCTCGCTGTTCAGGACGTGCGACGCGGTCTCGCCAACCAAGGATTGGTGGTTCCCACGCCGGTGCGCTGGAACAACGCGACGGTGTTTCGGTGCAGGAACCGCTGGGCTGAACTGGAGGAGTACCTCCCACACGAGCGGCCTGCGCCGACGCCCGGTTCCTACTCTTGGCTGTTCAGGGCAATGGGCGCCCTTCACTATGCGCTGAAACAACTTGACCTGGCGGTTCCACGCCCACTCGTTGCGACGTATGCGCCGCCGGGTTCGCTGAGGCGGTGGCTACCGGTCACGGAGACAGCAGTTCAAGGTGACCCAAAAGCTGCGGATGTTGCACGGCGTCTTCGCGCGCTGGTGCAGCAACTGCGCAGGCAGTGGCTGCCCGCGACCGAGCTACCAATGCAGTTCGTTCACGGTGATGTTCGCCTGAGTAATGTGTGCCGGACCGTGGAAGGCAGGACGGTCTACCTCGACTTTGGCTTCCTTGCCTGGCGGCCACGGATTCATGATCTTGCCTACGCGCGGGCGTTTATGCTCCTTGCACTTGGTGGACATCGAGCGCCGCAAAGCTTTGCCTGGGAAAGCATTCCACGGCTCGTCGATGAATACGAGGCCACCGCGAACGTCCGCCTTACACCAGCGGAGCGAAGGGCGCTGGCTCCCTACACCGCCAGCGAACCGCTCTACGCTGCCGCACTCGACGGGTTCACAGAGAAAATCCTGTAGAGAAGATTCGCTCCAGGCGGCCCTTCCTACAACTCAGCGCATGGCTCCTGGCCCATCCCACAGCACTGCTGGGCGAAGAGAGCGGGAAGCGGTGATATCTTGCGCTCCCATACGGCGGGGTAGGACAGTATCGGCCGCCGCCGAACACGCCCATGCAGCCGACGCCGCTACGCGGCCCCAAGATCGGAGGCATTTTGAAGGTTATTTTCGGCCCGATTGCTTTCGCGATCGAGCAGTGCGGCGCGGCTGATGGGCAGGCCGTTAGGCCGCGTCATTGTAAAACGGAAGGTGAACTCTATGGCAAACCAGAAAGGGAACTCATCAAGTTGGCCGCCCAAAATGGTGGTGTGTGTAGGTGCAGTGGTTCTAAACGGGGAACGAGCCCTGTTTGTGCGTCAGGCCAAGGGACACTCTCTTGAAGGGCAATGGAGTATTCCGTGGGGAGTAGTAGATCCAGGAGAGTCACCAGATACTACAGCGTTACGTGAGACGCTAGAGGAAGGTGGAGTTACAGCTAAGATGGAGGGATTGCTTGGTGTTCAGAACTTGCGTCGGGCAGGTTGGATAGGTATCGTGTTCTTGTGTCGACACGTCGGTGGCACTCCGGTGTCTGACGGCGGTGTTGAAACAGACAAAGCGAGCTATTTCTCTCTCAAGGAGATGGATGCACTGGATGAGCCCTTTGAACCATGGTGTGAATGGGTGGTGAGGCGGGTATTGCGTGGTGAGCACCGCGTTATACCAGAAGCAGACAATCCCTACCATCCCAAACTCGCTTTTCTGTAGGGGAGTGGCGGTGGCAACGGGAGGACAAGTGAAACACATGGGTGATCGGGAAGGATGTATCTTCTGCCGAATCATTGAAGGGAAAGCCCCAGCATACGTCATTGACGAAAACGACGAAGTTATCGTCTTCCTCTCGCTGGAAAATCACCCTCTGGTAGTCCCGAAGGAGCACATTCCAGATATCTACGCTATGAACGATGATGTAGGGGCTCGTGTGATGGAAGAGACTATCAGGATTGCGAGGGCTGTCAAGAAGGCGTTACAATGTGATGGGATATACCTGACTCAGTCTAATGAGCCTGCGGCCGGACAAGACGTCTTTCACTTTCACTTACACGTTTACCCCTGTTGGGAAGGCAAAGAGGTTAAAGCAATTGGTCGTTTCGTGAGTAGTGTAACCGATCTGGAAAACGTAACTGATGAGATGAAAGTGGCAATGATGGAGAAGATCAGGGAGGGGTTGGCGAACCACTGACCATGAGATCTAGGAGTTCTGCAAAGCCAGATCAGGATGACCTCAAATCTAGTGAGCGGCCTACCCACCGCATGAACCCGACCGGCCCTATCGGCCCGCGTTGCATCCCAGGCTCAAGAGGGAACTGGCCCGGAAGTCTCGAGGCAATCGTGATTTCTATACCCCAGGCAAGGCCGAATTCATTGAGTCGGTATTAAGCAGGGCGTTCCCAAAGTAAAAGGGACTACCTTTGTTTCGTTGTGGCAAGCGTATTAGGTGGACGGGATTTCCGCCTAATACCACTGAGAGGGGAAGCTATAGGGAAAATGTCTGGATAATAACTAAGTCAGAAAGCTGAACGGTACAAACATGAGCGTTCAAGACGAGATAGCAGCAGCCAATGAGCGGCACTGGGAAAAGATGGTGAAGGAGGGGTGTGGGTACACGATCCCGTGGCTGGATCTGGATGTCGTCCTTCTTCGCCAGTATGCGCAAGGACAAGGGCAACCTGTACCGGAGATGCTGATCGATGTGTATCCTCCCGACGTGCTTGCGGACGTCAAGGGAAAAGATGTCCTGTGTCTTGGAGCGGGCGGTGGACAACAGTCAGCAGTGTTTGGGCTGCTAGACGCGCGGGTGACAGTAGTGGACCTGGCCGAGGGACAGTTGGCTGGGGACAGGAAAGCGGCGGCGCACTACGGCTATGAGGTGACCACGATTCACGCTGACATGCGGAACCTTTCATGTCTGGATGATAACTCCTTTGACCTCGTGTATGGTACGGGCATGGCGTACGTCCCCGATGTGCGCGAGGTCTACGTGGGTGTTGCCAGAGTGCTACGAACCGGCGGGGTGTACCGAGTGGATTTCGGCAATCCGGCAGTGCATTTCGTGGACTGGGACGGAGTGGCGTATCGCATCACTGAGCCGTATGCAGAGAGACTCGATCGGCGTAATGATGGCGCCTTTGACTTCCGGCATTATCTGAGCGACATATTCAATGGGTTTCTCGACGCGGGGTTCTCTATCCAACAGGTCCGGGAAGAACCAAGTTACCTGCGCCTAGCCGCGCATGCCCGCCCGGGAACGTGGACGCACCAACGAATCTATGTGGCCGGGGGATTCATCATCTTGGCCAAGAAGGAATAGAGAGATTTCTAACAAGCCGGATGCCGGCGACGGCAAATAGCCGCGCCTGATCCGCACCGTTGAGCCGCCAATACTCATTTTCTCCAACAGTTTGATCCACTTTACGATAATTAGGAATTCGGAGGTAAAATTGAGCGAGAACGATTCATATACTCAATTGCAGATGGTGTGGCCGAAGCAACTGCTGAATGCTCCACCAACGATGCGAGTGCCTCATGGATATGCACTACGCACTTATCAACAAGGGGATGAACCCCGGTTTTACGAAATCATGGAACTAGCCGGATGGCCGGAGTGGAATGATAAGGTGTTACAGCCCTGGCTCTCACGAATTCTGCCAGATGGTTGGTTTATGCTTATTCACGAAAAGAGCGCTGAAATTGTCGCAACAGCTATGTGCCTTCATAATTATAAAGAAACTAATCCTTTTCAAGGAGAGCTTGGTTGGCTAGCAGGTGACCCTGCACATGCAGGCAAAGGGTTGGGTATGGTTGTCTCTGCCGCGGTCACTGCGCGGTTCATCGATGCCGGATACCGCAATATCCACCTATATACCGAGGATTATCGGCTGCCAGCATTGAAAACCTATCTGAATCTGGGGTATATACCTTTTCTGTCTACGCCGGAGATGCCGGAACGCTGGCAGGCAATCTGTGCACAACTGCAATGGCCGTTTACACCTGAGATGTGGAGATCATAAAACATCTGTTATACGTACAGGCCGCCCAACCAGCGCATGACCCCCGACCTAGCTAATCGAACATTATCGTCGGGAATTGAGACGAACGAGCATCGCGAGCTTCTGATTAGAAGCGGCAAAGTTAGGCAGTGCGGCGCAAATAGAAAACTGTGATAAGGGAGAAAATATGCCGGTACAACACCGATTCTGTCAAGCTAATGACATCAGCAATAGAGATGCCATAGACAGTTGGGACAAAGCGGCTGAAGAATTCACCGGCTTTTTTGCTGAAGGCGGAGACTTCTATCACCAGCACATTATCAATCCTGCCATGATGGACTTGCTAGGTGAAATTGAGGGAAAGACGATACTCGACCTGGGTTGTGGCGAAGGCCACGTGGCCAGGAATTTGGCTGAGGTAACGGGAAAGAACATCAAGATTATAGGGGTAGATGCTTCAGAGAATATGATTCGGATAGCCAGGGAGAAGAGCCAGGATTTCAAAGATTGCTTAACTTTTCAGCAAGCTGATGCGTGTGATTTGGCTGGGATCCAAGCCGATTTTTTCGACATTGCCTTATGCAACATGGCGCTCATGGATATCAAGAACTACCGCCAAGCCATCAGGGAAGTTTCCCGCACGCTGAAAACCAAGGGCGTGTTTATCTTTTCGCTACTCCATCCTTGTTTTTTCACCCCGCGAAGTGGGTGGCTGAAAGATGAAGATGACAACATAACTGGGTGGCGGGTAGATAACTATTACTTGAACCTGACTTGGCAGTGGACTATAAAATCAAGGATGACCATGGAGACCTATCATTTTCACCGCACCTTGGAGGACTATGTCTCTGCGTTACGCGACTGCGGGTTTGTCATTACGGACATTCGGGAACCCGTACCATCGGAGGATCTTTGCGAAATGCACCCAAGGCTCGTTCATGAGCTGAAAAGGGGAGGTTTTCTTGTAGTCAAAAGTGTACTGTTGGAGGATGATAGAGGAGATAAACGATGACCCCAGTGATCGCCGCCCGAGACCTCTGTAGAGAGTTTCGCACCGTCAAGCGGCAGCCCGGCTTCCTGGGCTCGATCCGCACCCTCTTCACGCGCCAGTACAACATTGTGCGTGCCGTAGACCACATGTCCTTTTCCATCGAGCGGGGGGAACTGGTCGGCTACATCGGGCCCAACGGGGTGGGCAAGTCCACCACCATCAAGATGCTCACCGGGGTGCTGGTGCCCACCAGCGGCCACGTGGAAACAAACGACCTCGTGCCTACAAACACCGCCAGGAACTCGCTGGCCGCATCGGGGCTGTCTTCGGCCAGCGCTCCCAACTCTGGGGGGACCTGCCCCTCGTCGAATCCTTTCGCATACTCAAGGAGGTTTACAGCGTCCCTAACGAGGCCTACGAGCGCAATATGCGCACGTTCAACGAACTGGTGGGCCTGGATGAACTCCTCAATACCCCCGTGCGGCAGTTATCGTTGGGACAGCGGATGCGGGGGGAAATGGTCGCCGCCCTGTTGCACGATCCTGAGATCGTGTTCCTGGACGAGCCGCTGCTGGGTCTCGACGTGGTAGCCAGGGAGCGTATGCGCCAGTTCATCGCCGACATCAACCGTGAGCGTGAGGTGACGGTGATCCTGGCCTCCAACGACATGGCCGACGTAGAGTGGCTGTGCGAACGGATCATCATTATTGACAAGGGCCGGCTGCTCTACGATGGCACGGTCGAGGAGCTCAAACGGTGTCACGCCCCCTACCGCACGCTGGTCGTCCATTTTGGAGGGGACTATGCCGAAATCCGGGCCGAGGGGGCGGAACTGGTGCGGCAGGATACACGGCGCGCATGGCTGCGCTTCGACCGCACGGTGAACCCCCAGCGGCTCATCGCCGACCTCAGCCAGCACTATCTCATCAGCGACCTCTCCATCGAGGAGCCGGCGTTAGAGGAGGTCATCCGGGGAATATACGAGCAAACGGAGCACGAGGGGGGCAAGCCATGAACCTGCGAGGTTACCTCAGACTGGCGCAGGCGCCCTTCCAGACGATGTTAGCCTACAGGGCGGCCACCTTCATCGAGTGCCTGGGGATACTGCTGCGCGTCTATCTGATGCGGGTCTTCTGGACGGCGGTGTATGGTGGCGGCGGACCGGTCGAGGGGATCACCCTGCCGATGATGATAACCTATGCTACGCTCAGCAACATCCAGGGGATCGTCACCTCCAGTTGGGTCCAGTGGGAGGTACAGCGGAAGGTGCGCGATGGCAACATCGTGATTGACCTGATCCGGCCCTACGGATTTCTGCGCTCTCTGGCGGCTTCCAACCTGGGCGGAGCGCTGCTCTGGGGTGCCCCGCAGGCGGGGCTTGTCCTGGCGGCGTCGCTGCTCTTCGTGGACCTGCAACCTCCGGCGTCGCTGGCGGCGGGCCTGGCCTACCTGGCGAGCCTGAGCCTGGCTATGGTGGTGAATTTCTGCCTGCTAACGCTGGTGGGACTGGTTGCTTTCTGGACGCTGGAGCTCGTGGGATTCAACATGATCTTCGAGTTTGTCAGCCTGTTCCTCTCCGGGGGTCTGATACCCCTCTGGTTCCTCCCGCTCTGGGCGTGGCGGATCGCGGAATGGCTGCCCTTTCAAAGCCTGGCGCACCTGCCCCTTTCTATCTACATCGGCAAGATCGAGGGGGCGGCTATATGGATGGCGCTCCTCAAGCAGGCGGCCTGGATTGTAGTGCTCGTGGTCGTCGTCCGGCTCATCTGGAGGGCGGCGGAGCGCAAACTAATCGTTCAAGGAGGCTAGTGTGCATCGCTTACGGGTGCTGGGGTTGGTGATGCTGGCGGGCATCAAGAGCCGCATGGAATACCGGCTGGACTTTTTCCTGCGAGTGACGATGGGGGTGGTGTGGAACCTGACGAGCCTGGTCTTCATTTGGGCCGTGCTGGCCCGCTTAAAGAGTATGGCCGTGTGGAGCCAGGGGGAGATCTTTTTCATCTACACCCTCAGGCTATTGGCCCACGGCTGCTATTGCCTGTTCTTCCACAACGTCCAGATGGTCTCCCGGTACGTGCGGTGGGGGGACTTTGACCGCGTGCTGCTGCGCCCGCTCAACCCCCTCCTCCAACTGATCACCTGGCAATACGACCCCGCCGGCATCGGCGACGTGGGGCTGGGGCTCATCTGCTTTGCAGTGGTCAGTCGCATGCTTGAATTTCACTGGACCCCGCCGGCGCTCGCCTTTCTCGTTCTGGTGATGGCAGGGGGTTGCCTGATTGAGCTATCGCTCTTCCTGCTTCTCAACACCCTGGTCTTTTGGATAACCGAGGCGGGGAGATTGAGTTGGTTCGTCGTCGGCACGTTCAGCGACAACTTTGCCCTCTACCCGCTGAACATCTACAACTCCGTGCTCCAGTTCGTGATGACCTTCCTCGTACCGGTGGGGTTCATGAGCTACTATCCGGCGACGCTTTTCCTGAACCGGACGGGGGACACCCTCTTCTCCCCCGTTTTCGCCTACCTGACGCCGCTGGTGGGGCTGGTGCTTTTCGCCATCGCCTACTCCTTCTGGCGGGTGGGGCTCAATCGGTATCAGAGTACGGGGTCTTAGGAGGAGGCGGCGTTCTCGCCAATCGGAAATTCGGATGCGTCCCAATGATAGACACAGCAGGAATGGGTCATGATTGACACTGGGCTAAAAGACAAGGTCGTTCTTGTGACGGGCGGCAATCACGGGGTTGGTGCAGCGACGGCCAAGGCCTTCGCTGGTCAAGGCGCAAAGGTCTTTATCACCTATCTCCGTTTGTCATCAGAAGGGTATGGCATCAGGAAAGAGGAGATGAATCAGGCTGACACACCCGGCTTGGCGTTTTATCTGGCGAGGTGGGCTATGTCTGCCGACAAAGTTGTCCGAGAAATTCGAGACAGCGGAGGTCAAGCCAAAGCCTGGGAAGCGGATCTGGCTGATCCGGCTACCATTCCTCACCTGTTCGATCGAGCGGAAGAGGCGTTGGGACCTGTTGACGTGTTGATCAACAATGCCGCACATTGGAAACCTGATACCTTCCTTCCTCTACGCCAAGAGCAACCGGGTGTGCTCAGTTCAAGCGGATGTCGTACTTTGACAATCACGGCAGAATCTCATGATCAGCACTTTGCAGTAAACAGCCGGGCGGTAGCACTCATGATGGCTGAATATGCCCGCCGTCATACCGAGCGAGGCGCACGCTGGGGGCGGATTATCAACGTAAGCACCGACGGGGCGTCTGGCTTCTCTGGCGACGTGTCTTACGGCGCCAGCAAACATGCACTGGAGAGTTACAGCCGGGCCGCAGCGAAGGAGTTGGGTCAGTACGGCGTCACGGTAAACATCGTATCACTTGAGGCAGTCCAGACTGGCTGGATTACACCCGAGATGGAGAAAGAGATCGCCGCTGGTTATCCGTTAGAGCGCATTGGGCAGCCGGAAGACGTGGCTGATGTAATCGTGTTTTTGGCTTCGGAGCAAGCCCGCTGGGTCACTGGACAGTTGATCTACGTCGGAGGCGGGCACACGATGCACCTGTAGCCAATGTGTCTGTGGCCAATGAAGGGAGAGTAAATGAACCTGCACGAGCACTGGAAACTGATGGATTTTGCGCCGGGGCAAGGGCTCTCGCTGGGGGCTCACGCGCCGCAGTACGACGACGGCGACTGGCTGCCCGCGGACGTACCGGGGGACGTGCACACCTCGCTGGTCATGGCCGGCCGCATCCAACCGCCGTTCTACAACATGAACGTCGAGACCTGCCAGTGGGTGGAGGAGCGAGAATGGTGGTACCGCACTACCTTCCAGTTGCCCGATGCACCCCCTTACTTCTCCCCTGTGGGGGGGACTGAGGGGGGGAGTGCCGTCCGCTACCTGCTGCGCTTCGATGGCCTGGACACCTTCGCCACCGTCTACCTGAACGGGATTGAGGTCGGTCGCCACGCCAACATGTTCATCGCCGCCGAGTTCGACGTCAGCGAGCACTTGCGCTTCGGCGCAACGAATACATTGGCCGTGCGCTTCGACCCCGTGGCAGCGATCATTGGCGACCGCCCGTGGATTGACGATGAGTGGATGCCCTGCAACCCTATTCGCATCTGGGTGCGCAAGGCGCAGTACAACTTTGGCTGGGACTGGGGGCCCCGTCTGGTCAGCGTGGGCATCTGGCAGGACGTGACGCTGTGCCGCTACCAGGGCGCACGCCTGAGTAGCGTTTTCTTCAAGACGCTGGAGATCACACCTCAGGCCGCCCGGGTCGCGGTTCAGGTCGAAGCGGAACGATGGACTGATCTGCCGGCGCTGACCGCTCACATCCGGCTGGAGCGCGATGGGCAGGCCATCGCCGGGATGGTGCCGCTGTCCGAAGGGGAGAGAGGCGAGATCGAACTGGAGTTGCCCGATCCGGCCCTGTGGTGGACCCATGACCTGGGGGAACCGGCGCTGTACGATCTGACCGTCGAACTCCGCGCCGGGGAGCAAGTCCTGGACACCTACCACGAGCGGGCCGGCGTGCGCACCGTCGAGGTGGACCAATCGCCCGATCCCGACGAGCCTGGCGCCAGGTTCTTTACCTTTGTGCTGAACGGGGTCAAAATCTTTGCCAAGGGCGCCAACTGGATCCCGGCCGATTCTTTCGTCAGCCAGGTGGATGAGAGCCGATACCGGGAACTCTTGGAGTTGGCTGTGGCGGCCAACATGAACATGCTGCGGGTGTGGGGCGGTGGCATCTACGAGAAGGGTGCCTTCTACCGGCTCTGCGACGAGTTGGGCTTTCTCTTATGGCAGGATTTCATGTTCGCCTGTGCGCCCTACCCGGACCACGATCCAGAGTTCATGGCCGAGGTGGAACGAGAGGCGGAAGCGGTCCTGCGCCGGTTGCGCAACCATCCCTGCATCGCTCTCTGGTGCGGCAACAACGAGAACGACTGGATCGCCGATCAGGTTCACTGGCAGCAACCTGGCTTTCGGTTCCCCGGCTGGCGGATCAATCACGAATTGCTGCCAGCCATCGTCCAACGCCTGGACGGCACCCGCCTCTACTGGCCCTCCAGTCCCTACGGCGGGAACGACCACAACGACGAGCGGGAGGGGAACCGGCACAACTGGCAGGTGTGGCACGGCCTGGTGTTTCCTCGTCGCTTTGGCCAGTGCCCGGAGCGCCACTTTACCCCGGAGGGGATCTCCTTCCGGCATTATGCCGAGGACACGGCCCGCTTCGTGAGCGAGTTCGGGATGCATGCCGCGCCGGTGCTGGAGACGCTACGGCGCAACGTCCCCGCCGCGAGCCTGCGCCTGGGCAGCCCAGAATTGCTCTATCGCAACAAGGACGATCCCAAAGACAAGGGTAATCACCTGATGGCTTCATGCACCGGTCTGCCGACGACCCTGGAGCAATACATTGACTTTTCCATGATCGCCCAGGCGGAGGGACTCAAATTCGGCATCGAGCACTACCGCCGGCGCAAGTTCCACTGCAGCGGCACTCTTTTCTGGCAACTCAACGACTGCTGGCCGGGCCTGAGTTGGAGCGTGCTGGACTATTACCATTTTCCCAAGGCGGGCTACTTTTACGCCATGCGAGCCTACGCCCCGGTGATGGCCTCCTTCAAGGCGGAAACGAACGACAGCGTCTCACTGTGGATCGTCAACGACACCCTGGCCGCGATCACCGATACGGTCGTGTGGGGACATGGCGCCTTCGATGACCGGAAGTTGCACGAGGAGGAATTGGAGATCAGCGTGCCGGCCAACAGCGTCAGCCACGTCGCGCATATTCCGGCATCTGTCCTGAACAGCGATGACCCGGCGCGCCGATACCTCTACGTCCGCTCCGCTCGCGGCCTCTTCCCCGATAACCGCCACTTCTTCGTGGATATCAAGCACCTGAAGCGGCCACCGGCAAACCTGAAGGTGGAGAAAGCGGCGACCCTTCGACAAGCTCAGGGCAGGCTCCTTCGGCTCCGCTCAGGGCAGGCCGACGATGGTGTCGAGGTCAGGGTTGGCAGCGACGTTTACGCCTATTTTGTCAAGTTGACAGTGCCAACAGAAGGCACTCGCTTCAGCGACAACTACTTCGATCTCTTTCCGGGGCAGGAGAAAGCGATCAGGGTGTGGAACACGCTGGGGCAGCGACTGACCGTGGACGACGTCGCGGTTTCTTCGCTGCCGGCGATGTGAGTGAGTAGGAAAGCAATGCTCAAGGCACAGACTGCCCCGCACCTATATGGATTGGTTGTGGTTCTTTGACTACGAAGACATCATTGCGCCTTTCGCGTGAGATGGAGTGATCGCCAGAGGGAGGACAGGCGATTGATCTGACAATCATACTCCTGTTCATACGCGAGAAAAAACACAGATGAAGGAGGCAACTGAGATGAGACTGAGACGTTACGAAGGCAACCCCCTAATCAAGCCCAGGGGAGATGACTGGGAGGCGGTGGCGACGTTCAACTGCGCTGTCGTCTACAAGGACGGCAAAATACACGTCTTCTACCGGGCCGTGGGCGATTACGTCCACTACGCCTCCCACCTGGGCCATGCCGTTTTCGATGAGAATCTGAACCTTCTGGAGCGGTCAGAGGAACCGGTTTTCGGTCCCGACCTCGAGTTATGGGAGATGTCCATTGAGGACCCGCGGCTCATGGAAGTGGAGGGCGAACTCTATATGACCTACGTGATCACGCCCACGCCCGCTCCACCGGGGGGTGTGCGGATAAAATTGGGCATCCCAAAACCCTTGCAGGCTGCCGCCCGAACCGCCCTGGCCAGGGTGATGGACCTCAAAAACTTCGAGCGTCTGGGTGTCATCACCCCCTACGACGCCCACGAACGGGACGTGGTACTCTTCCCCGAGAAAATCGGAGGCAAATACGCCGCCATTCACCGGCCCAGCAACTGGGTTGGTCCGGGCTACTCGGTGGAACAGCCCGGCATCTGGTTCGCCTTCCTCGATGGTCTACCCGGCAGGATGTACGATCACAAGGTGGTCATGAAAGCGGAGCAACCGTGGGAGGGTATGAAGATCGGCGCCGGGCCGCCACCCATCAAGACCGATGCCGGCTGGCTGCTCATTTACCACGGCGCTGATCCGAACCGCATCTATCGGGCCGGGGCGGCCTTGCTGGATCTAGAGGAGCCCTGGAAGGTCATCGCTCGCACGTCGGAGCCGATCTTGGAGCCGGAGGAGGTGTATGAACGGGAGGGGGACGTGCCCAACGTCGTTTTCCCCGAGGGCGTCGCGGTCGTCGGCGAAGAGATTCTGGTCTTCTACGGCGGCGCCGACAAGGTTTGCTGCGCGGCCAGCGTGAACCTGGGCGAGTTCGTTGACTACCTGCTGCAAGGGGCGATGAGATGAGTGAATCTATCGTTCGAGATTGGTCATTTGGCCCCTTCCGCCGGCACGAGAGCAGCCCGATTCTCACCCCCCAGCCTGACACTTTCTACTCCAAGGCTATCTACAACCCTTGTGTCCTGCTGCAAGACAGCGCTTACCACTTGCTCTTTCGCGCCGAAGCCGAGGGCGACCCATGCAGCGGATGCCTCGGCCTGGCCCACAGCCAGAACGGCGTACACTTTACGATCGAACCCGAACCAATCCTGGTCCCCGAACACGAGTACGAAGCCCAGGGCTGTGAGGATCCTCGCCTCGTCCGGTTCGGCGATACTTACGTTCTGACCTACGTGGGCAAGAATGGTCGCTATGGCGAGGGGCACATCTGTCTGGCGACTTCCACCGACCTGCACCGCTGGCAGAAGCACGGCGTGGCGCTGCACCCCCGGCCGGGACGCTGGAACAGCGGCCAGCTCAAGGCCGCCGTCGTCTCCCCAGTTCAGATCAATGGTCGCTACGTGATGTTCTATCTGGGCGAGGAGCGTCCCTGGCACACGGCTATCGGACTGGCATTCTCAGACGACTTGCGCCATTGGCAGGAGCCGGAGGATAGCTTGGTTCTGTCGCCTCAGCCGGGTTGCTTCGACAGCCAGGGAGTGGAGCCGGGGCCACCGCCTATCCTCACAGACCAGGGTTTGTTGCTGGTCTACAATGGTTGGAATGTAGATCAGGTCCATTGCACCGGCGCAGTGTTGCTGGACCCGCAAAACCCACGCCGTATTCTTGCCCGCAGTGCGGAACCGATCCTGGCTCCGCAAGAACCCTGGGAACTATCGGGCTATGTGCCTAACGTGATATTCAGTGAAGGATTGACGCAGCAAGGCGATGTTTGGCATCTCTACTATGGCGGGGCCGATCGGGTCATCGGTCTGGCAACATGCAGCCAGGAGGCGTTGCCGGCGTTTGATGAAGAATAGCTACAGACACTTTATCGCCCATGGGGCAACGCCAGCCAATATGTTAGAAAACGGAGACAACATGAGAGAGAAAGACGAAATCGCAATTATAAACGAAAAACACTGGGAGAGGATGGTGGAAGACGAATGTGGGTACACGATCCCCTGGTTGGATCTCGACGCCGACTTAATTCGCCAGTATGCGAGAGGCGAATTGGCCTCGGTGCCAGAGTCTCTGACCGGGATGTCTCCTTGCAATATACTCGCTGATGTCGAGGGTAAGGACGTTTTGTGTCTCGCATCAGGAGGCGGGCAACAGTCGGCGGTATTTGGGTTGCTTGGCGCGCGGGTGACGGTAGTTGATTTGGCGCAAGGACAGCTTGAGGGAGATAGGAAAGCGGCGGCGCACTATGGGTATGATATCACTACGATACACGCTGATATGCGCGACCTTTCATTTCTGGATGATGAGTCCTTCGATATTGTGTATGGAACGGCTATATGCTATGTCCCTGATACTCGACAGGTTTATTCCGAGGTCGCCAGAATATTGAGGATGGGCGGGGTGTTCCGAATGGATTTCGGCCAATCCGCCGTACATTTCATAACCTGGGATGGAGACGGGTATCGGGTCAGCAAGCCATATTTCGAGAAGATTGATCGGCGCGAGGACGGCGCCATTGAATTCCGGCACTATATGGATGACATCTTCAACGGACTTATTGACACAGGTATGTCAATTCGGCATGTTATGGATTTGTCCCGGTACGAGAAGCCGGATCCACAAGCCCTTCCGGGAAGCTGGGCACACGAAGCGCCGTACATCGGCGGCCATTTTGTCATCGTGGCAACCAGGGACCATAGAGCTTTCTAA